>CAZXAC010000109.1:0-8535 GCA_964638335.1 uncultured Lentisphaera sp.
AACGCTTGCCACCTACGTATTACCGCGGCTGCTGGCACGTAGTTAGCCGTGGCTTCCTCCCGAGCTACTGTCATTTATTCTTCGCTCGTGACAGAGGTTTACAATCCGAAGACCTTCGTCCCTCACGCGGCGTCGCTCCGTCAGGCTTGCGCCCATTGCGGAAGATTCTCGACTGCAGCCTCCCGTAGGAGTCTGGGCAGTGTCTCAGTCCCAGTGTGGCTGACCATCCTCTCAGACCAGCTACCCGTCATAGCCTTGGTGGGCCATTACCCCGCCAACTAGCTGATGGGACGCGAGCTCATCCTCAAGCAATAAATCTTTATCCAAGCCTCCATGCGGAGGCCGGGACACATTCGGCATTAGCCCTAGTTTCCCAGGGTTGTTCCCAACTTGAGGGTAGATTACTCACGTGTTCCTCACCCTTGCGCCACTGAACTTCTAATATTGCTACAAGAAGTCCCGTTCGACTTGCATGCCTAATCCACGCCGCCAGCGTTCGTTCTGAGCCAGGATCAAACTCTCCATGGCATAATTATACTCCGGTTCTCCAACCGGCAAAACTCAATTAAACTAAACAGTCACATCGCACTATTCAATTTTCAAATGAACACCAAAAATAACATCTCTTCTTTTTTATCTCGCGGGTTATTATTATACATCAGACCTTGTCCGATGTCAATACTCGAAAGCAAAATTTTGAAAGAAAAATAATTTTTAGCGGCTGTTAGAATATACCCACTCAAAATTAATGCAAACACAAAATCAAAAAAAAATCAAAAAAAAATATTCCCCTATGAAAATTACCGAAAAAACAGCCTAAAAAACTATAAATTAAACAAAAAACTATTAGGAAAAAACAAGAAAAATAACGAGCATCTTCGCCTCAGGGCATTAATTCTTCCCGCGAGACCAAAGACAGTAGAAAAAGTCATAGAAGAAAATGACCCTTTTCCATTCTGCGGTTTGCGCAGACGGATGAGAGGATTAAATTAGTCTCGCAAAAGAGAACAACATATAATGATTCCAATAACACTTTCAAAAATATCAAAATCTTACTCAGGCAATCCGGAGAAAGTCCTAAATTCCATTGATATGGATATCTCCGCTGGAGAACTTTTCTTTCTCCTAGGACCAAGCGGATGCGGAAAATCAACACTGCTAAGAATAGTGGCCGGCCTGATTGAGCCATCTTCCGGAACTGTTAAATTCGCGGATAAAGACGTAACTAATTTGCCCACTGAAAAAAGAAACTCTGCCATGGTCTTCCAAAACTACGCTCTTTGGCCGCACATGACAGTTGAGGAAAACGTAAAGTTCGGACTTGCTCTAAGGAAAATCCCAACAGAAAAAGCTAAAAAACTCGCCAGTAATGCCCTAGAAATGACAGGTATGAAGGAATATTCCGACCGACGCCCTGGCGAACTGTCCGGTGGACAGCAACAGAGAGTCGCCCTCGCCAGAGCCATAGTCGTACGCCCCAACGTACTGCTTCTTGATGAGCCTTTGTCTAACCTGGACGCCAAATTGCGAACAACCATGCGCCGCGAAATCCGCAATATCTGCAAGGAGTCTGGTCTCACTACCATATACGTAACCCACGATCAGAAGGAAGCCCTTGCGATGGCAGATAGAATGGCAATTCTCCACGAAGGAAAACTTAAACAAATCGGAACACCGCGCGAAATATACAATAAACCAAACAGCGTTTTTGTCGCAAGTTTCATAGGAGAAGGCAATTTCATCCCGACAAAAATCGTGGGAAAAGACGGCAAAAACCTTATCACCGAATCAACTCTGGGCAGAATAGCTGGAACCGCGGACGACCCAGCGAAGTTCGCAAATGGCGATGCGGCAACGTTGCTTATTCGCCCGGAAAGCTTGAGCATCGAAAAAATGAAGGCTCATAACAGTTTCCCCGCGAGAATCGCAAGCGGCATCTTTCTTGGGGAATTCACGCAATGGACTTTCATCGTCGGCAAACTTTCAATCTTAGTTTTTGAGCAAAATGCCCCTGAAAGAAAAGACGGAGAAGAATATCATCTGAGCGCAAGTCCAGACAAGATTGTCGTCCTTCCGTCCCAGTAGGGCTGGGAAAATAGCTCTAAGAATAATTGTTGCGAATTTCGCTGACACTCAATATCTCGAAAACATGAAAAAATAAAATACGACATATTCGATATTCATACTGAGCTGATTTAACAGGGCTAACAAAAGATAAAAATGAAGGCGCTAAAACTTCTAATACTTGGTTTCCTGCCTCTTGCGGCATTAATCGCTCTGCCTGTTATTTTGAGATCAGCATACAATCAAATGGGTAGCGACAATCCGATAAAAAACAGAAATACCTCCACACGCTCCGAAACAACTGAAACAAAAAAACAAACTACCCCAAAGCAATTATCCTTGGTCATAATCACTCCACATACAGAATCAATAAGATATGAATTCGAGGAGGCATTCAAGGCTCACTATTTCGAGAAAACAGGGGAAACTGTTTCCTTTGACTGGAGAATGCCGGGAGGAACCTCGGATATTGTCCGATACATTGACGACCGTTTCTCCAGTGAATTCAAAAAATACTGGGAAGAAGATCCTCAGTTGGGAAGATGGACGAAGAGCGTAGAAGAAAATTTCAACAACAGCAAAATGGATTCTCCTTATAAAAACGCGGATCCGGCAGCCGTTAACGCCAGAAATAGATTTCTCGAATCAAATGTCGGAATCGGAATCGATCTTTTTTTTGGAGGCGGACAATATGAGATGGACAAACAAGCGCGCAAGGGATATGCTGTCGATGCCGGAATGATCCAGTCTCACCCCGAGTGGTTTACGAACGACGTGATTCCGCGAAGATTCAGCGGGGAGATTTTTTACGATCCAAAAGGAAGATACTACGGCACATGCATATCATCATTTGGAATTTGTTACAACATCGACTGTGTGAAAATACTCGGAATTGACCCTCCTAGACGCTGGTCAGATCTGGGCGACGAAAAGTTTTTCGGATATCTTGCCGTTGCGGATCCGACAAAATCAGGTTCCATCAACAAATGTTTTGAAATGATAATACAACAATCAATGTCGGAAGCCATACGTAAGGCAGGGGGAAAAAGTCCAGAGGCTCTTGAAGAAGGCTGGAGAAATGGATTGAACATCATCCGGCGAATAGGGGCAAATTCCAGATATATCACCGATTCTGCGAGCAAGGTGCCGAGGGACGTTGCCGATGGCGATACAAGCGCCGGGATATGCATAGATTTTTATGGAAGGACTGAGGCCGAATGGTCGCAAAAGCAAAATAACGGAATATCTAGATTGAAATACGTAATGCCCACAGGAGGATCTTCCATATCCGCGGATCCAATACTACTCTTCAGAGGTGCGCCAAATAGGAAAACCGCGGTCGCCTTTATTGAGTTCGTATTATCGAAAAAAGGACAAAGACTTTGGAACGCGCGCCCAGGAACCCCCGGTGGACCAAAGAAATATGCTCTTCGCAGACTACCCATAAGAAAGGATATTTATGTGGAAGAGGAAAGGAAAATAATGAGCGACCCCGAAGAGGAACCTTTCTCCCCTGAGGAGGAATTCAACTACGACGCTTCCCTCACGGCAAAATATTTCGCCCTAATCCGCATAATTATAAAGACAATGGTTATAGATCCTTTGCCCGAATTGCAGAAAGCTTGGGAAAAAATTATCGAAAATGGAGGACCAGAGCTATGTCCGAAATCAATGATAGAATTCGAAAAACTACCTTTCTCATATGCCGATGCGGGAGATATAGCCGATTCTTTAACTCAGGACGGAAAAAACAGTAGTCCCTTATCGGCTTTGATAAAACAAAGGGAAATGTCTGAATTTTTCAGAAAACAATACATAAAAGCAGCGGAGGCAGCGGAAAAGTAGTTTGCGCGGTCTCCGCGCAAAAAACAGAAAAAAATGAATCGCTATTTGCGCCGAGACGGCGCAAGCTACTGGACAAATAAACATGGATATCGAAACGATATGTTTCACAAGAAGAAAGCTTCCTCACTGGCAAGTTAGAGGAAAGTCTTACTTTGTCACTTTTCGTTTGCGAAACTCAATTCCAAAGAGCATAGTCTTGAAACTAAAATCAAGGAGAAAGGGAAATGTCTGAATTTTTCAGAAAGCAATACATAAAAGCAGCGGAGGCAGCGGAAAAGTAGTTTGCGCGGTCTCCGCGCAAAAAACAGAAAAAAATGAATCGCTATTTGCGCCGAGACGGCGCAAGCTACTGGACAAATAAACATGGATATCGAAACGATATGTTTCACAAGAAGAAAGCTTCCTCACTGGCAAGTTAGAGGAAAGTCTTACTTTGTCACTTTTCGTTTGCGAAACTCGATTCCAAAGAGCATAGTCTTGAAACTAAAATCAAGGAGAGAAGAAATACTGAGCGGAGCTAAAAACGATGAGAAAGTTTATGAATTTCAGAGAAAAGAATTTATTGAGATAGAAAATATCCTCGACTCTGCAAGAACAAATGAAAATTATTTTCTTGCTGATGAAAAAATCGCGCAAACCATTATCAATTCATTTGCTTTCATTGAAAATAAATACTGCTGGAGTTTTCCATCTTTCGTGATAATGCCAAATCATGTGCATTGTCTTTGCGTTGCCAACAAGTCCGGAGAAAAAATCAGCCTCACAAAGGCATTTTCAATTCTGAAACAGTACACCGCTAGACAAATCAACAAAATACTTGGCAGAAAGGGACAGAGAGTATGGTGTGATGAAAATTTCGATCATTGGTGTAGAAACGCCCACAAGGAAGAGAATGTAAAACGATATATCGAAAACAACCCGGTGAAAGCCAACCTTGTCAAAAAACCAGAAGAATGGAAATGGAAAAAATAAGCAATTCAATAAGTAGTTTGCGCGGTCTCCGCGCAAAAAACATTTCCTTGATTTTTGTCTGGAGCACAAGTTGAACGTAGGGGAGATTTCTAGCACTAGCAGTGGAGTTTCTGAATTAAAAGAATGTGCTTATTGCGCCGAGACGGCGCAAGCTACTAAAGGAAAGGACAAATAGTATGAAATTTGCGAAATTCGCAATAATAGTTTTTTTGGCGATGTTTTTTGCCTTATTTCTGATTTTGCCAGTTTACACCGTAGCCGCTGAAGGTTTAAGGATTGAATATCTTGTCGAGATTGTAAAAAATCCTATTTACAGGGAAGGAATTTTTAACGCATTTGCCATAGCGCTCGTCAGCACTATTCTAGTGTCGCTTATTTCAATTCCTCTCGCCTTTCTAAATGACTCATTTGATTTCAAGGGGAAGTTTCTCGCAACCCCCCTTCTACTGATTCCAATGATACTTCCGCCGTTTGTAGGAGCAATCGGATTCGCTCAAATATTCGGAAGATTCGGAGCCTTGAACTCGGCACTCACTTCTCTGGGACTCGTCGCTTTTGGGCGTGGTCCGGACTGGCTCGGAGGCGAAGGCAGATTTTTCGCTGTTTGCGTTGTGGAAGCGTTACATCTATACCCGATAATGTACTTAAACGTGCTTGCGGCTTTCGCAAATGTTGATCCAAGTCTTGAAGAAGCGGCGCGAAATCTTGGCTGTGGACGTATGAAACGTTTCATATCCATTACAGTCCCGATGATACGTCCCGGAATCTTCGCTGGTGCTAGTATAGTTTTTATCTGGAGCTTTACCGAATTGGGGACTCCGCTGATGTTGGGATTCAACCGTGTAACCACCGTACAAATTTTCAACGGGATAACGGAACTTGAAACAAATCCCATTCCATATGCTCTTGTTGTAATACTTCTCATCGTCGCATGCGGACTTTATTCCATAAGCAGGTTTGCATTTGGAAGAAATTCAGACGCAATTTCGGCAAAAGGAATGACTAGAGCAAGAAGCAGGAAGATTTCAGGATTTTCCGCTTCGCTTGTTCTGGTGTCTTTTATCGTGGTAGCAGCAGTAGCGGCTCTTCCACATTTCGGGATTTTGATGCTTTCTTTCTCTGGCGACTGGTATGGGACAATACTTCCTTCATCTTACACGATTGAACATTACAGAGAAGCTCTCTCTCACGCTCTCGTGGTGCCTGGAATTATGAATAGTTTGCGATTTTCTCTTCTGGCAATGTTCCTTTCTGTTGCCGCAGGACTGATTGTTTCTCTTATGATTTCTCGATGGAAAAGTCTCGGATGGCAGTTTTTCGACATCCTCTCGATGGCACCGCTGGCGATACCCGGCGTTGTCATGGCTTTCGGATATTTGAGCATGTCCATAAAATACGATTGGATAAGAGCGATCATGGATCCAGTAAAAAATCCCACCATCCTTTTGGTCATGGCTTATGGCATGAGGCGATTGCCATATGTTGTCCGATCGGTAACGGCCGGACTTCAACAAACTCCCGCAGAGCTTGATCATGCTGCTCGAAATCTTGGTGCCAGCGCATGGCTTACCCTTAGAAGGATAACCGCGCCGCTGATATCAGCGAACATCGTGATAGGAGCGCTTTTCGCATTTAGTTTCTCAATGCTTGAAGTGTCCGATTCCCTGATCCTCGCCCAAAAGACTGAATTCTTTCCGATCACCAGAGCGATATTTGAACTCTCGCAAATCCTTGGTCCGGGAGCTCAGATCGCATGCGCATTCGGGGTCTGGGCAATGGCATTTCTCGGAACAACGCTTGTAATCGCATCACTTATGATGGGAAAAACTGTCGGATCCTTGTTCCGTTTTTAACCTGTAATCAAAATTAAGACAGTCCTAAAATCCCCGCTACCGAATCATGACTCCAACAACTTAGTTTTTTAATTTTTTCCGCACCTCTCCCTAATCTTGCTCTAACAATCCTGCTGTAACCTATTTAGCAAAATCGGAAAACTATTGTCTTAAAACTAAAAAATGGAGAAGACAAATGAGAATGAAACAAAAGGCTGTCGCAGTCTTCGCGGGAATGGTGCTTGCGGGTATCGCGACAGGGATCGGAGCACAGGAAACAAGAGTGCTCAAAGTCGTAGAAGACAGAAACCAGAAAAACATGACGACGAAGGTCTACGAGTTGAAACACACTCAAGCGGTTGACCTGACTCCGTTTGTTCTCGGCGCGGTAAAGAGATTTAACGCCGAGTCGGATGTAGAACGTCTCAACTGCAAGCCGACAAAACAGCAGTTCCTAATTGTCAGCACTGGAACAGAAATGATTCCTTATGTTGACGACATCGTGGCAAAACTCGACAGACCGGGAAAACTCGATGAAAAGGATTCTGTTGTGAAAGGTTCGGGAATTACCAACTCAGCGTTTTACCCGAGATTCAGAATGGCACAGGAATTCCAAGAAATAGCGAAGGCCACGGGAAGCTCGGACGGAGTACACTACGTTGACCATGTCAACAACATGGTTTATTGGAAGGACTCAGCCTCCGATGGAGAAACCGTAATAAAGAACCTACAGTTCTTCGACAGGCCAGTTCCGCAAGTTGAGATGACCATGAACGTGTACGAAATAAGCGATGACAACCTCAGGGAACTCGGAATAGACTACATAAGCTGGAAGAACGGACCCGGAGCGAACATATTCGCCGGCGGACTTGACGTATTGAATTTCGACAAGTTTATCGACAGCCGCAATTTCACAAATAACATAAACACGTCTGCGAATCTTGCCCATAGCTGGAGTGGCTTCATGGTTGCTCCGCAGATAGATGCCACCTTCCTTAGAATGTTGCATCAGAAAGGCAAAGCCAAGATCGCAACGTCCGGAGTCCTCTCATTCTGCAATGACTTTGCAACAGACCCCGGAGCGAAAGCTTATTCAAAGGCAAAATATAAAATCAAATTCACCCCCAACTATCAGGATATCACAAAGGACAAGGACCAGAATGTAAGCGTAAAGTCCAGCCCGTCCGAATTTTACTTCTACATCAGAAAGCCAACGGTAAATTTCAACGGGTTCAAGATGGATGAAAAGGTGGTTGCAACAGAATTCGGCTGGGATTTGCAAATAGCAGACACTGTCGAAAAAACCAACGACGGCACCGATTTGCAGGATGTTTATTACGCCGCGGGTTGGACCACCATGGATGTCGGAGGAGAAAAATGCCTTACATCTTACGCGAAAGAGCATATAACTAAACAGGTAAACGGAATTCCAGTTCTCTGCGAGATTCCAGTTCTAAAATATCTCTTTGGCTCAACAACCGAATCGAAATCCCACAAGAGGATCTTCGTAACGGTGTCCACAAAACAGCTTGATCCTAAGATGGACTTGTCGCAGTGGGCGGGAGATCTTGTAAATCTTAGCCAAACCGTAATGCAAGAAGCTAAAAACTAATATAAATAAAGAGGACAAAAACAATGAGAACAAGAATATTCGCAAGTCTGATTTTGGGAGGAACGATTTTAAGTTCTGTCTCTGTTTCGGCTGTCGATAAAGACAGTAATCCGACTCCTTACGCATTGCCAAGCCAGATGCAGACGCATCTGAGAGTCGATGTAAAGGATGACACCAAGGAATTGCACATCATACAGGATGACAATGATC
>CAZXAC010000110.1:0-8525 GCA_964638335.1 uncultured Lentisphaera sp.
ATTCGGCCCTGTCGGGATGAACAGCTTCAACCACTACGCCTACGGAGCGGTAGGCGAATGGATGGTAACCACCATTGCAGGGATTGATCTCGATCCGGAACTGCCCGCCTATAAACGCAGCATAATACGTCCACGCCCGGGCGGAGGGATCACCTCGGCACACGCCCGCCTCCTTACGTCCTATGGTCACTTGGAAACAGATTGGCGTTTGGAAGACGGAGTTTTTAAGCTGAAGGTTACCATTCCTCCAAATACGAGCTCTATTATATGCCTTCCATCCAATCCGTCATCATTGATACATTGCGATGATGTTCCTGTTGAATCGGTAGCCGGAGTGAGGGTCTTGTCAAAGGATCAGTCTGAAGTTCGTCTTGCCATCGAAGCTGGAATATATCAGTTTAAAGTCTCTTGAACCGGATTCAGATCGGCCAGCTTATTTCACCAAGCCACTCAGGATTGAATGCGAAGTTAATAGATACGCGGGTGGCAAAGATGATTGCTGTCCCCATTCTCCCAGTGGTCTACGGTGGACAGATCGTAATCTTAATCGAATGAGTTTACTTCTCGATACCGGAAGCGATCCCGACCCCGATTTGTTGCTAAAATATTATCCATATCTTCTTGCAAGCATTTCCAATGAAATATACGTGCTGACTTTTTGTTAATGCAATTCCGTATCATAAGGCAAAATGCGATGTTCATTGTGTAGTTGAAATCTTCCTTCTAAGCTCTTCTAATTTCAATCTGTCTTTGTCATCTTTTGCGAATTTCGCAATTTTATCCATCACTGCTGTTGCTTTTTTTTCGTCGTTATTTTCTGACAAAGCTAAAGCGAGGTTGACTCCCGTTTCGAATTTCTTTTCTGTTATCGAGAAAGCCCTTTCTAGGAGAAATACGGCATCGTCCGGGCATCCTTTCATGAGCATTATTGTTCCGGCGTTGTTCAGAGCACCCTGATGGGAAGGTTGTTTTTCTATCGCATCAAGATAATATTGCAGAGCTTGGTCTATCAAAGCCTCTTTCTGAAGCTTAAGCCCGTAGTTGTAAAGCAGGTCTGCAGTTTTTTTCTCAGAAAATGCTATACGCCAGAAGGTTGCTGCCAGATCCTTTTGGCCCTTTTCATCGTATAGCATGGCCAAATTCATAAATGCGCTCCTATCGGAATCCAAACAATTCGTTGCTCTTGAGAAAGATGCTATTGCCTCTTCATAGATGCCTTTCTTCTGATATATCATTCCGAGCATGTTATGGTTCCTAGACCAGTTGGGGTCAAGGAAAGAAGCTTGAGCAAGTAATTCTTCCGCCTTATCCAGATCTCCTTTTTTCAGATATGCCTCTCCGAGTATGGTACAGGCCTCAGCTCTGTTTCTTTCAAAATCCTTAGGTGCTGGGAAAACGCATACAACAAGTAATGAAACCAGCATCGCACACACGCAAACAACTCTTTTTCCAGACTCAAAATTTTTTCTGAAGCCCGTTAGAAAATCTGATGCGAAAAATATAACAGCCAAGAGTATTGGAGCTCTGTATCTGGAACTTGTAACCGTAATAACCTGTGTAAGCCAAAATGTCCCCAACAGGCACAGCAGTTGAATTTCCACAGAGCTGAATTTTCTGCCGTAAGCGCGGCATATCAATCCTGCAAGTCCGAAGAAACCTAAAACAGCAAAGCTCCATGAAGTCCATTTTTGAATTGCGGTGAAATATCTAAGTTCCGGCATATCTGCTCCGGACACGAGTTCGCGGCTGTTCCATACTAAGAAAATCTTTTTTAGGAAGAGACCAGTCCAAAGCAACGGTTTTTCTATTAGGAAGTTTACGCTTTTTGTGATAAAATACTGATCTTTTGTTATCCCAGATTCTTCGGCTATAAATACTGCCTCATCGTGAATTTTGTCCCATTCAGGACCTGGACGGACGTAGCAGGTCCCATCAGCATTTGCGTTGTTCCCAAGATAAAGATTAAATCCGCTGTTCGCTTGGAAAGGGAAAAACTTTCCAAAATTGATTCCATTGTATACGGAAAACGGGGCGAGAATAATGAAAAATACTCCTGCCGCCGCAATGAGGTAACTGATCCTTTTATACGTATTTAAGCTTCTCGATAAATTGACTGACAGTATTGCGAAATTCGCAATCACAAAAAATAGGGACAATGGATGAGTGAGTATCGATAGAGCCGACGATAATCCGAATAAAGCGCAAAATATCTGAGAAGAGCTTCTATTCGTATTATCCAAAGCAAGCCTAACGAAAATTGTCATCGCGCAAATCAAAGGAATTAGCAGGGCTTCTGAAAATAATTCCCCTGAAAGATAAATTAGGGGAGGATAAAATGTCCATATTGTCGAAGCCAAAAGTCCGGTCTGAATTTTACGGGCGTCCTCCACTCCTCTTACAAAAAGAAAATAAAAAAGAAGGATTCCAGAGCAGAGGAACAAGATCTGCTGAAACAATCTAATTAAGAAAAAATTTGACTGAAAAATCTTGATTAGCGAAGCGAGATAGAAGGGATAAGCCGGAGAATGCAGTTTGAGTTCAGACCACAATAAGTTCCCTGACAATATTTCTCTAGCCCAGTCGTAATATTCAACAACGTCTGGTCCTGAAGGAATTTCAAAAACTGGAGAGGAAGAATATTGAACAAGATAAAAGACTCTAAAGATTATCCCCGATATTATTAGTCCAATCAGAAATATTAGACGAGGCAAGTAACTATTTTTGGGGATGGAACGCGTTGTTTTGCTTTCTTTATTTTCCATGTTAACGCCCTACGATAGACTTATTCAAAAGATTTCTTGATGAATCACAATCAGAGTAACGGATCTTTTTTGGACTATGCTTTACTGCCCCCCTGCAAAAACAAATTTTATCTGTAGATCATGTATTTTTTTGATTTTTGGCTGAACTTCCAAAGGTCATTTTGATAGAGTCCGGAGACTTTCCTATAGTCCCATCCGGCCTCTATTCCTCTCCTGACAAGATCGGTTCCCATCGCCTTATCGAACATTTGGATTCTGGAACTTTTTCCATCCGCAGAAAATTTGAATTTCGATGGGTAATTCTTTTTAAAGAAACACAAGATGGCTATTTCTGTCAGGACAGGCTTGAAGCTGCATGGTGAAATGACGCACATCTGAATTGCTGGAGCAGTGGACCCTTTGGAGTAAAACCTTATAGCCCTGAAAAATACGCCGGGCAGTCTGAGGCTGTTAAGGGAATTTGCCGCCCGATTTGCGTCAAGCCATGAAGCGGAGATTACCTGGAAGGCGAGCGGGGTTCCTAGACCCAAACTAAAAACTCCTGTTTCGCCTATCGAGCCTGTCGCCGCAAAACACATTGCCGCATCAGGATTCGGGATGTTCGGAGAAGGAGGAATCCACGGAAGACCTGTATCCTGCCATCTCATTCCTCTTCTATAATTCTCCATAGGTATCACTTGGAGATTGCAATTAATCCTTTCCTCCTTGTTCAGATACATAGCAATCTCCCCAACCGTCATTCCATAAACTCTCGGAACAGGATAAAGTCCTATGAAAGACCGAAATTTATCTTCGGTGACAGGACCGTCAACGCTCATTGCTCCAAATGGATTTGGCCTGTCTAGAACTATAACCTTCTTTGATTTTTCCGCGGCGGCTTTCATACATTCAGCGAGATGCCAAATATAGGTGTACGAGCGGCTTCCGACGTCCTGTATGTCGTATATTATGACATCTATCTTGTCTAGCGCCTCTGGAGGTGGCTTGTGATCTTTTCCTCCGTATAGGCTGACTATGGGAAGCCCTGTTTTCTTGTCAACGCCACCGGCAACCGTCTCTCCCGCCTTCAAGTTTCCGTATATCCCATGTTCAGGAGCGAAAAGCATCCGCAGGTCTATCCTCTTGTCAGCGTGCATCAACGAAACCGTGGATCTGCCCTTGGAATCAACTCCGGTCTGATTTGTAAGCAATGCGACCCTTTTGCCTTTCACGATATGTGTATATCTGCTTAGGAAAATCTCCAATCCAGTTGAGACGGTGGATTCCGATATCCACGCAAAACAAAGAGTGGCGATTACTATTGCGAATTTCGCAAAATTCATAAATTTGGGAGATGTCATTTCTGGTCTGCTTCCTGTTCCGCGGAGTTCTTTTTCTTGTAAATGCCGAATTCGCGGTTAGCTACGATGAGATGGTAGAAAGCGGTTATCATGCAGGCAAGCATTCCCCCCAAGACGAAGAAATTGCGCGAATCGAAGACGAATATTATGAGCAGCATAAGTGAAAATGTGGTGAATTCGGTTGATGCAAATCTGAGTGATATCCACTTAGGCAGGAAAATCTTGCCTCTAAGCCCGTTTTTTCTGTCGGCGAGAGAGAACATCGCCACATTTCTTATGTGCCGAAAATGCATGCAAGCTTCGAGGATTATAAACGCTCCGCAGAAAAATTCATAGAATTTCCAGCTCGACATGATCCTGCAGGTGTACAATGTAAGGCATACCGCAACGCTGGTGATAGCCAATTCGGAGAAGTATCTTGCGAAAAGAAGGAATTTGTGATGGATTTCAAACTCGCTTATTGCCTTTAGATTGTATCCTTTCTCGAAAACGCATACGTTCTTTACCTTCTTATTGTATATTACTGCTCCCCACCAGTCCATTATCCAGTCGGAGCTGTATATGATAGCCCAGAGGATAATTATAGATTCCGGCTTGTAAAATTTTGCGCTGTCAAGAATCATATCAAAACAGACCGACCTTAATGTTTAAGAGAAAACACACCGTCGAAAGATACCCTCTCAATGTGATTTTACAAGAAAGAGATATAGCAGCAGAAGGCCTGCGAGAAGGTAAGCAGTCCAGTGGACATCCTTGGCTTTTCCTCCGCAAAGTTTGAGCAGAGGATAGGCAAGAAGACCCAGTATTAGGCCGTCCGATATGCTTGATGTAAATGGAATTCCTATTAGGATAAGAAAGGCTGGGATGGCTTCTCCGGGGTCATCCCAAATTATCAGACCCACATTTTTCAGCATCATCGCGCCAACTACGACCAAAGCTGGCGCTGTTATGGGGTTTATTGCCCCCGGATATTGGGCTATGGTCCTGACAAGAGGTGAGAAAAATATTGCGATAATGAAAAACATTCCGGTGAAAACTGCCGTAAGTCCCGTTCTACCTCCGTATTCAACCCCGGAAGCGCTTTCAATGTAGCTTGTAACGGTGCTGTGCCCGCAGGTAGCGCCAAAGACCGTGGCTATCGAGTCGGCTAGGAATGCTTTCTCGCATCCCGGCAGCTTATTGTCCTTCATCAGTCCGGCCTGTGATCCCACACCTACAAGAGTTCCGACAGTATCAAAAACGTCCATAAACAGAAAAATTATTATGAAGGGAAGTAAGGTCGGAAGGTTACGAAATACTGATAACATGTCGGCTTTCGCGAAAACTGGCATCGGAGATTTTGGAATTGATACTGGGAATTCAGGACTTATTTTCCCGAGGATGCAGGCGGTCGCCGCACCGGCGAGCATTCCCCATATTATATTGCCTCTAAAACCAAAAATCTTGAATGCGCATGTTGACACAAGTCCTACCGAAAATATCAATATCGCATCATTTTTAAAACTTGAGCACATGAAAGTGCCGTCCGGAGTATTCTGTATAACTCCTCCGTTTCTAAGGCCTAGATATGCGATAAAAAGCCCAATCCCTCCGGCAATCGCGTAATGCATGCTCTGGCTCAGCGTTTGCATTATCCATTTTCTGGCTCCGACCAGAGTCATAATGATAAAGAGCATCCCTGAGATCATTACTACGCCTAGAGCAGTCTTCCAAGCTTCATCTCCGGAAAGGCCCGGGATTACTGCGCAAGCTCCTACAACGGTTACAAAAAAGAAATTTTCTCCCATTCCCGGCGCAAGCGCTACGGGATAATTCGCTATCAGTCCCATCAGGAGACAACCGACTGCAGCGGCAATACAAGTGCTGGTCATAAGCGCGTCGGGATCCATTCCAGTGCTTTTGCCGGAGATGATGCCGGACAATATCGCTGGTTGCAGGAATATGATATATCCCATCGTGAGGAAGGTTGTGAGACCTGCGAAAAACTCCACCGAAACTCTGGACCCTTTTTCGTCCAGCCGGAAAAACTCTCTTGCAGTGGAAATGATCCGCATCTTTCCTTCTAGGATTTCAGGTGTTTTTTTAGATCCTGATAGAAGCCATCATCAGAGAACGTTCTTCAATGCCTGTTTCGCATCCTCGGAGCTCTGCTCAGCAGTTTTTTCCGGCTCTTTCTTCTCTTCTGTTGGTTCGGGCTTTTTTTCCGGTTCAGGTTCTTGACCGGCCGCCCAGCTTTCTATCTTTGAAACCTGATATTCGAGCTTCTGAAGTTCCTCTTCCTTCTTTGCGGTATCTTTTTCAGCTTCCTTAAGCTTCTCTATCTCTTGATTCAATTTTTCTATCTTGTCGTTAAGGGGCTTCAGCATGCCTTGCAGCTTCTTGTCTTTCGCCTCTTCCATCTTGTCAAGTTTCTTTTGAGCTTTTTCCTTTGCCTTATCGTCCTTGAGCTTGCCTATTTCGGTCTTAGCTTTTTCTATGTCGGCATTCATCTTTTCAAAAGGATTCTTTTCCGCCGCCGCAACGGAATAAACTGAAACAGCTACTACAAACGCAATAGCAAACAGAAACATTCTCTGAATTCTCATTTTCTTCTCCTTTTTGAAGATTTTTTTGTCTGGACAAATAGGATAGTTTTATTTTAGATTTTTTCAAGTCTCTTTGCTGTTTTTCTAATCGTTTGAATTTGTCCGGGAGAGAAGGTCCTGTTCATGTATTGAAGAATCCTTTCCCCAATCCCTGGTATTTCAAAATCAGGCTCTATTTCCGCGACCGGTAGAACAACGAATAGCCTGTTCAAAGCCTCCGCATGCGGAATTGTGATTGTATCGTCGTGGAATTGAAGATTTCCGAAAAACGCGATGTCTATATCAAGAGTCCTAGAGGACCATCTCTGATGTTGTGATGGACGTCCGGAGTCAACTTCAAGCTTCTTGCACAATTCGTGGGTTTCTCTCAACGATTTTGTCCACGTACCAGATAGAGCGGCATTTATGAAATCCGGTGTGCCCGGCTGACATCCCAGCGCCTCTGACGTGTAGAGTTTTGAGAGTTTAACGGAGCAAAGACCATTCCGCTCAAATTCCCTTATCGCCATTGAGAGATTGGTGTTTATATCGCCGATATTAGCGCCCAGAGAAAGTATCAGCCGCTGTTCTTTCGGCATTTGAATTTGACTCTTGTCCTTCATAATTTTATTTGGAATATTTCAATAATGACAATATATTAACAATCTTAAATTTAAAATGATGATATTTTCAAAGCATGAGAATTCTTGTTGTAAATGGGCCGAATCTTCAGCTTCTCGGAAAGAGGAAGCCCGATACCTATGGTAGGAATAGTTTGAAGGACGTAGAGAAGATGCTCGGCGTTGTGGCAAAGGAGCTTGGGGTCAAATTGGAGTTCTTTCAAAGTTGCGTAGAAGGCGAAATCGTTGAGAAGATCGGAGGAGCCGGAAATGATGGGTTTGACGGAATTGTCATAAACCCGGCGGCATATACCCACACCAGCGTGGCGATAAGGGATGCGATAGAGGCCTCGGCTCTGCCTGCTATAGAGGTACACATAAGCAATGTGCATAAGCGTGAGAATTTCAGGAGAGTTTCACTTACTGCTCCAGTTTGCGTAGGTCAGATATGCGGGCTCGGGATAAAAGGTTATGAATGGGCTTTAAGAGCTCTGCTGTGCGTAGTTAAAGAGAAAAAATCATAAAGGAGAAAAAAATGGATATTGACAAGATCAAAACTATCGTGGAAATGATGTCTGAACACGATTTGAGCGAATTCAAGATCGAATCCAAGGACAGTAACTTGTGTATAAAACGCGGAACTGCGCCTCAAGTCCAATCCACACATCATGTCCCCGCTCATACCATCGTACAGTCAGCTCCTGCGGTAGCTCCTGCTGCAGTTGCTCAGCAGGCAGCCGTTCCAGCGCAGTCAGCTCCTGCGGCAGGACCCAAAAATACTATAGACGCTCCGATAGTTGGAACTTTCTACAGATCTCCTTCCCCGGAAGCGCCTCCTTTTGTGAAAGAGGGAGACAAGGTTACTCCTGACACAGTAGTTTGCATAATCGAAGCAATGAAGGTTATGAATGAAATCAAAGCCGAAAAGGCTGGGATCGTAAAAGAGATCCTCGCCGAAAATGCCAAGCCAGTGGAATACGGTCAGCCTCTAATCGTTTTGGAATGAAAAATCAGGCGGTTTAAATGTTCAAAAAAATACTTGTCGCAAATCGCGGAGAAATAGCACTAAGAATAATAAGAGCCTGCAAAGAGCTGGGAATCAGGTCGGTTGCAGTGCATTCAAAGGCCGATGCCAGAAGTCTTCATGTGCATCTTGCGGACGAATCCGTCTGTATAGGAGATGCCTCTCCGGCATCAAGCTATCTTTTGATTCCTCAGATAATAAGTGCTGCAGAAATA
>CAZXAC010000111.1:0-8381 GCA_964638335.1 uncultured Lentisphaera sp.
AATCGGTGCCTTACTGAAGCGTTCAGCAATGATTTGCTTTGCCGCCTCATCCTCAGCACGCACCTGGTCAGCCGACTTCAACTCTCCGATGATCTTGGCGATCCTCTTTCCGTATATGCCATCCCCCGCCTTTGCACGCGCCTGATCCAAGAGTTCCCTCACTTTTAATTTCACCTCAAGCGGAACATTGGTCGGATCACCTCTCCCTCCAGACTTACTCCTGTCCTTAATGGCGATGTTGTCCTCCGCATAAGTGAAAGCCGTCCTCATCTCCTCGGCGGCAGGTCCGTAGAAGAGCGGATAGTACTCGTCCAGCAATGCGTTTATATCCTGATCGGCATCCATCAGGAAGCGTGCTTGGACGTAGAGCGCCAGATGATCTACACCGGGTGCTTTCCAACGTCCAGGAATCTGTGGACACTCCGCCCCCTCACCCAAAGACTTGTCCTTGAGATACACAAGATCCTTCGCCATAGAGCGGGGAAAAACGATCGGAAAGCCGATCGGTTGGCGCCTAGCTTTGGATGGACTGCCGTTGTGGAGATTGTTCTCAGCGCGACGGATCCGATTCGGTCCCAATTTGCTTGCCCACTTATCAATATTTTGAGTGTAATAATTCCACCTATCCTCATCGAGAAAGCGACAACGACCATAGTTGTAAATCGAAACCATGACATTCGGACTGAACTTCTCGATGCCGTCTGGAGCTTCCTTGTAGGAAGAATACGCACCGCAGTTTACGACACGATCGGGATGGGTCTTGTATGTTTCCGTAGCAACACGGTTGACAAAATTCCAGACCAATTCATTTGTAGCTTTGCCTTTGCATGTTTCGCACTGACATGGTTTGAGGCCGTCAACCGGCCAGATATCCACCGCTTGACTATCCAACTCGTCAAACATAAAACGGCAGTAATTGACGGTCTCGTGGAAGAGACCTTTGGAACTAAGGCAAGGGGTCCCTATTCCCCTGTGTTCCGTATCCCTCTGCCCCCCGATCAACGCGTAAAACTCGGGGTGAGCCTTCTTGGTTTCAGGCGATTCATGGATTTTGTTCAAGCCATGGGTACCAGTATAATAGCCAACCCCGTCGTTCATGCCCAAACGAAACGCCCAAAGAACTTCCTCAAGGGGGAATGTGCCATAGTTGTACCATTCCCATCTGCGACATGGATAATCTGGTATAACTGTCCGATTGACTCGCGGCAATGTAATGGATGAAATTTGGGGAATGATGTCGCCCAGCTCTCCCGGCATATAGAAGCGAACTCCAAGTCCATACAGAAAATCCATCACAGCGTTAATTGAACCAGCACTGTCGCACAACCAAAAACCGTTGGTAGAGTTGCCACCACTCGTCCAAAGTACGGCAGAACCTTCACCGTAATACTCATCAAGGACTTTTGAGAAATCCTTGGGATTCCAAAAGAGCTTGTATGTCCCAGCATCGGGGAACTGCCAGGCTCCCTTGGTCTTGTCTGCTGTCAGTTTTTTCCATTCCTCCACGGGTTTCGGATCACCCCGTTTAAGCGGTGTAAGTTTGTTTGGAAGAAAATCTTTATCGTTTCCTAACAGAGCGAGGTAGTCCGCACCGGATGCAATTTTGAACGCGCCATACTTCAAATCATCGGTCTTGATGCCTAACTTCTCAGCCTCAGGGCTTTTCCCGACGTAAATCTTTACTGGGATGGATGCGTCAGGACTTGTAACGATAGGCAAACGTGCCCCGCTTATCTTCTGGATTCCTCTCTGCAGTTCCAACGCCGCGAGAGTCGCCATCCTCGGACGATTTTCCGCAGCGATCACGATCTGAGCATTAGGTTTTCCATCTTTCACGATGAACTGTTCCGCTGCGAAACTCGCAAGCGACAACGCAGCCAACATGAGACTCGCAAACAACTTCCTCATTATCTTCTCCGTTATTTTATTCTCTATACATCTTTTATTATCGTAGTCGTAATCGCTGTCGTATTCGTAATCGAATGAGTTCATTTTTCGATTGCGACAACGATTACGATAGCGAAAAACATGTCTATATATTCAAATTGAGCTCATCTTCCATTTTATTTAGGACAAAGCTAATTCTAATTCATCTAAAACGTACAACCATGCATTTTTATTTTATCAAATCTTGCGATTTTCGCAAAAATTATTTTATCTCAAGTTTTCCAAAATATATCGGATCGTGCCAGCCCAGCTTCGGAGACAATGAGAAAAGCTGGATTTCCTGTTTCCTATCATCCTTTTTCTGAATCTGCCTACCGACGTTGATGTACCACGGACTTTCGGGAGTGGGTTTCTCTCCTGCAACACGATGCTTAGGATCGGCAGCCGCTTCATTGCCTCCAACCACAGGAATGCGTAAGGTGAGGCGCCAAAAGTCTTCTCCACGTTCCGGCCTCGCTTCGGCGAGCGATTTCCAGCCTTTTTTGGGATCACCTTCCACGATCAGACCGTCGGGATTGATCTCCAAGATGTAGTGCTTATGGAATTGCGTTTGTATAGTAATCGCAACAAACTCCCCACTGTACACATCTGCCGCAGGTGCAAGATTTTTGACGTTGGGTTCCTTGCAGATGATCTCGAGAATTAGCGCGTTATTTTCCCAGCCGGCCTTGAAGGAAGTCTTGAGCTGTGGTTCTTCTCCGGTTTTTGAGTTCTTCAGGAAATATTCCGTAGCCTTACTCAGATCGGAACCTTCCACGCCAACTGCGGTGGGAGCTTTTGCTCGCGCCTCTTCGATGAGTTTCTTCTCAGCCTTGTCCCTCGCAATCAATTCTTCTTTCGAAATCATCGATGAAAGAATGGTATCAATGCGTTTCCCGTAAACACTGTCTCCTGCAATGTCCTTTGCCTCCTTCAACAAATCACGAAGTTTCAAGGCAATTTCTAAGGGCACGTTTTGAATATCTGACTTTCCAGCTCCACGACTCGTATCCTTGACGGCAAGGTTCGCCTCGGCAAAGTCAATTGCGGTTTTCATCTGTTTTGCCGCTGGACCGTAGAAATTCTCGCAGTACTCGTTCAAAACTTCGTCCACATCCAAATCGGCATCCCATAGGAAGCGCGACTGCACATAAAGCGTGATGTGCTCTATTTCCGGGACTTTCCATTTGCCGCCGTATTGGCTCTGTTCTCCGGTATCACCGCTAGAAATTCCTTTGAGAGCTTTCAATTCACGGGCGACGGAACGGGGGTGGATAACCGGGTATTCTATCGGTCGTCCGCGTACGGTCTTTCCCTCCGAGGTCTCGCTAAAGCCAGAGACGTGATAGCGGTTGTTTTCAGCCCGAAAAATATGACCGGCGGAGATTTTGCTGTGCCACTTTTGGATGCGTTTCATGAATTGATCCCAATGCTCTGGGTCCAGCATTTTGGCGCGACCCGAGTTGGCAATCCATACGGCAAGGTTCGGACTGAACTTCTCAATTGTATCCGGAGCATCAATATAAGATGTATAGGCTCCACAGGTAATAATCCTGTCAGGGTGCGTCTTGTAAACCTCAGTCGCAACACGGTTGGCAAAACCCCAGACCATTTCGGAAGGGGTAAGCCTCTGGCACTTTTCACACTGACAGGGTTTAAGCCCGTCTCCCGGCCAAATGTCAACTGAGGGCAGATTCAGGTTTTCGAAGATAAATCGGATGTATTTTACTGTCTCCTTTTCAAGCCCCTCGGAACTAAAACAAGCCGAGCCATGTCCCTTGTGCTCGAAGTCCCTCTCTCCTGCGAAAATCGCAAAATATTCAGGATGATTCTTTTTGCATTCATCGCTTCCGTATACGTAGATCAAACCGTGCGATCCCGCTCCTGCAGACGGGCCCGTTATTTGGTATGTGGAATTCATGCCGATGCGCCTGGACCAAAGCACATCATCAAAAGAAAAAGCTCCATAACCATACCATTGCCAGTCTCTCATAGCGTAATCGGGAAAATTGGTCTTGTTGATATTTTGAAGCGGGATGGAAGCCATCTTGGGGATAATTTCGTTCTCTTCGCCAGCCATGTAGGTGCGCACGCCGAGTCCGCGCAGTAAATCATGCACGGCGTTGAGCGATCCGCTCTCGTCATGCTCCCAGAATCCGGGCGTGCTGTTGCCACCAGTCTTCCAAAGTGCGGCTGAGCCTTTCCCGTAACGACCATCCATTATCTCATCAAAGGTTTTCGGGTTCCAATATTTTTTGTATTCGAGCGAAAAGGGATAGCCCCATCCCGCATCCGTCTTGCCTTCGATCATCTTCTTCCATACCGCTGCAACGGACTCCAGATCTGCTTTGCTCGTCGGCCAAGGCTGGAATGGAGGAACAAAATCCGAGTCTTTTCCGATCAACACAAGATACTCATCACCGGAAACGATCTTGAATGCGCCATACTTCAGATCATCGGTCTTGATCCCTAACTTATCGGTCTCAGGACTTTTCCCAACGTATATTTTCAAGGGAGCTGATGTGTCTGCGCTCGTAACTATCGGCAGACGCGCCCCGCTCATCTTCTGGATGAAATATTGGAGTTCGAGCGCGGCAAGTGACACCATCCTCGGGCGGTTCTCCGCCGTGATCACGATCTGCGCGTTGGATTCTCCGTCCTTAACGATGAACTGTTCCTCCGCGAAACTCGCAAGCGACAGCACAAACAAAAGCAGTGATGAGATCGATTTTCTCATAGCTTCTACCGCCCAATTATTTTACTTCCAATTTACCGTAATCCCTTAGAGATTTCCAGCCACCCTTCATCTTGCCCAAGGCCTGAAGTTCGGCTTTCCCTCCCCTGTTACGGTTTCTACCGATCATGATAAACCATGGATTTTCAGCAGTTGGTTTCTCGCCAGCAACACGATGGTTTGGATCAGCCTCAGCTTCTTCAGCGCCTACGGCCGGAATGCGAATATTCAGCTTCCAGTAATCCACTCCCTTCTCGGATTTTACTTCCGCCAGAGAAGACCAGTCGCCAGAGGCTGGATTACCTTCAAGAATTTTCCCATCCTGAGCAATGTGTAGCAGATAGTATGAATACAGCGGTGTTTCGATCCCAACTGCAACATAGTCACCATCGTAAACAGGATCTGACGTGCTCAAATTCGCCATGTCAGTTTCCTTGCATGTGACTTCAATCAACAGGGCATTTTTATCCCAGCCCAGCTTGAAACTTGTCGGGAATTCGACAACTTCTCCGGTCTTGGTCGAAACAAGGCTGTACTCCTGCGCCTTTGACAGATCAGAGCCTTCAACACCATCCAATTGTCTGGCTTTAGCTTTTCTTTCAGCCAATATTTTCTTTTGCTCTTCTTCTTCAGCAATCACCTGTTCCTTCGTCTTGAGCTCCGAGATGAATTTTGCAACGCGCTTTCCGTAGATTCCATCTCCGGCTGCGGCCTTAGCTTTTTGAAGAAGTTCTCTCAAATGGAGTTTCTTGTCAACGGATACGTTCGTTATGTTGGTGCGACCACCAGATTTGCTCTTGTCCTTAGTCGCGATGTTATCTTCAGCGTATGTCAGAGCTTCTCTCATTTCCTTTGCGGCGGGACCGTAGAAAAGGCTGTAATATTCATCAAGCACTTTGTCTATATCCTGATCCGCATTCATAAGGAAACTTGCCTGTATGTACAGAGCGAGATGGTCAAGGCCGGGAGCTTTCCATTTACCCGGCAGTTGAGGGGATTCCGCCAGTTCCCCATATGAAACGCCTTTAAGATATTTGAGGTCCTTTGCCATTCCGCGCGGGAATATGATAGGATAAGCTACAAGCTGACGTCTAGCGGCAGACGGACTGCCGTTGTACAGGTTGTTTTCGCCGCGACGGATATTTCCGGGGGCAAGTTTACTGCGCCATTTTTCAATATTCACGTGGTAGTAGTTCCAGATATCAGGATCAAGAAATGAAGGACGGCTGTAATTATATATTGCCACAGCTACGTTCGGGCTGAACTTTTCAATAGTGTCCGGCGCCGTATCGTATGATGTGTATGCTCCACCTGTTATGAGTTTATCAGGATGAGTCTTGTAGACTTCGCTAGCAACCTTGTCAGTAAAGCCCCATACAAGCTCTGAAGGGGTCTTGCCCTTGCAATTTTCGCATTGGCACATCTGAAGTCCATCGCCAGGCCATATGTCCACGCACGGAAGATTCAACTCATCAAACATGAAACGGCAATATCTGACGGTTTCCTGTATAAACGCTTCTGATGTGAAGCAAGGGGTTCCGTGCCCCTTTCCGCTTTCAAAAGCTCTTTTGCCTCCGAACATTGCGTAGTACTCAGGATGTTTTTCCATCATCTTTTTACTTCCGTGTACTATTACAAGCCCGTGCGGCCCGGTGCTCGGTCCCATTTTTTGGTATCCAGAATTTATTCCAAGGCGTAAAGCCCATAAGACTTCCTCCAGAGGAAAATTTCCATAATTATACCACATCCAGTTTCTCACTGCGTAATGAGGATTTACCTTTTTGTCAACTTTGGGAAGCGAAATGGATTTGATCTTTGGAATTATCGTTCCAAGATCATCGACAGGCATATAGAAACGAACCCCCAAGCTATGCAGGAAATCCGAAACCGCATTTATTGAACCAGCCTCATCAGCCATGTAAAATCCTTTGAACTGATTGCCCCCTGTAACCCATAACTCCGAAGATCCATTGCCATAGTAACTGTCAAGTATTTTTGAAAAATCCTTCGGCTGCCAGATCCGTTTTCCTTGTCCACCGAAAGGAAACAACCATTCTCCATCAGTCTTTGAAGCGGTGATATTTTTCCATTTCTCTTGAGGGGCAGCATCCTTCCTGTCCTTGGGCCATGGTTCGAAAGGGGGCACAAAATTCCAGTCATTCCCGAGAAGCACCAGATAGTCTTCACCCGAAACCACCTTGAAAGCTCCGTTCTTTAATCCTTCATCCTTTATCCCCATTTTGTCGGTATAAGAACTTTTCCCTACATATATTTTTACTGCTTGCCTTGAATCTGGTTTTGTTACAATAGGAAGCCTCGCGCCGCTCATCTCCTCAATCCATTTCTGGAGCTCAAGCGCCGCAAGCGTCGTCATCCTCGGACGATTCTCTGGAGAAATCACGATCTGAGCATTTGGTTTTCCGTCCTTCACGATGAACTGTTCCGCTGCGAAACTCGCAAGAGACAACACCGATAATATAAGACCCGCAAGAAATCTTCTCATTGTATTACCCTTATTTTATTTTCAAATTTTTACATTCTGATTCCATCTAGAACGGACAAACACCTTCATTTATTTTATTTATTTCTGTGGATTTCGCAAAATTATTTTATCTCAAGTTTTCCAAAATAGACAGGATCGTGCCAAGCCTTTTGGGGAGACAGTGAGAAAAGTTGGATTTCCTGGTCTCTCTCCTTGGCTTTCTGAATCTGTCTGCCAATGTTGATGTACCATGGACTTTCGGGGGTTGGTTTGGCACCCGCCACACGATGATTTGGATCAGCTTCCGCCTCCTCGGTGCCTACAACGGGGATTGTAACCTTTAGCCTCCAAAAATCTTCTCCTCGCTGTGGCTCAGCCTTGGCGAGCGATTTCCAGCCTTTCGCCGGATCCCCTTCCGAGATCAGTCCGTCGGGATTGATTTCCAGAATGTAGTGGGAATGCCGCTGTGTCTGGATTGTAATAGCAACATATTCCCCACTGTAAATGTCGCTGGCAGGGGAGATATTCTTTACATCTGGCTCCTTGCAGGTGATCTCAAGTATCAGAGCGTTATTGTCCCAGCCAGCCTTGAAGGAAGTCTTTAACTGCGGTTCCTCTCCGGTTTTGGCTTTCTTCAGGAAATATTCCGGAGCCTTGCTCAGGTCGGAACCTTCCACGCCAATTGCGATGGGAGCTTTTGCTCGCGCGGACTCAATCAGTTTCCTTGCCGCATCATACTTGGCGATCAACTCCTCTTTCGAGATCATTTCTGAAATTATAAGATCTATACGTTTCCCGTATACACTTTCGCCGGCCGCATTCTTTGCCTCTTTAAGCAAATCACGAAGTTTCACGGCCACTTCCAGAGGTACATTTTGCATGTCTGCCTTTCCAGCGCCACGGCTCGTATCCTTGACGGCGAGGTTCGCCTCGGCAAAGTCAATAGCCGCCTTCATCTGTTTCGCCGCAGGTCCGTAGAAATTCTGACAGTACTCATTCAGCACTTCATCCACATCCAAATCGGCATCCCATAGGAAACGAGACTGTACGTATAGAGTAATATGCTCAATACCAGGAACCTTCCATTTGCCACCGTACTGGCTCTGCTCGCCGGTATCGCCAAGAGAAATTCCCTTGAGAGCCTTCAGGTCACGGGCGGCCGCGCGTGGATGTATAACCGGATATGAGACAGGTAGACCACGGACCTTTTTTCCGTCTTCAGCCTGGGTTACACCCATA
>CAZXAC010000112.1:0-8299 GCA_964638335.1 uncultured Lentisphaera sp.
TGCCTCCCGGATGGGATGGCTTGGAAACCGCCAAGAAAATACGCGGTATGGATAAGGATGTGGAGATTGTAATCATGACCGCCTATGCGGATCATGATCAGAGGCAGATAGCCGAGGAAGTCGGGCGCCCGGAAAAACTGCTCTACATAAAAAAACCCTTTCAGGCTGAAGAGATATATCAGCTTGCACTTTCCCTAACTTCCAAGTGGAACATAGAATGGACTGAAAAACGCAGAAAGAGATGGCTTGAGTCAATAATAAAGGGCCTTTGCAAATTGAAAGGATCCTCAGCTTCAAAGTCGCTTGCGTCCGCTTTCATCCCGTCATTGAAAGCTTTCCTCGATATGATGGATTCGGAGAAGGGCTTTGCCGTATCGCTTTCCTCAGGGGATAAATGGAACCTTCACTGTTTTAATGGCATGGGAGAGGAAGAAGCCCTCGCCTACTTGAACAAAAATTCCCAGTCGCTCAAGGAATGCCGGACTACTAAGCACAAGGAAGACATGTATTTCATGCCGCTCCACAAGGACGATTTCTTCGGCTTGATAGTAGTGTTCGATGTCAAACCCAAGAACGATCCCGAATGGTATAAGCTGTTGAGCATACTTTCGATGACAGTTGCTGACGTGCTTGGAGAAGCTATTTCGAAGGATAATAGTTCTGTTCCTGGCAGGCCGGCCATTTCCGGCGCGGTGCTAGGAAAACTTTCCAAATCTTCAATGGACCACATAGATTCGCTCGAAACCAGCCTGAACATGGTGAAAGACAACGTTTCCGATCAGTTGGTGCTTGATCTTTTGCGCAAGTCTCTGTCCCTTACGGAAGAAATGAGACTAGAACACTTAAACGCAATGTTTTACTCCGACGACTTCAAACCGATTGTAAGGACTGGTCCGATTATTCCGCTTGTGAAGGAAGCTCTGTTTTCAGGAACTCAAGGAAGAGCCGCGTGTAAGATAGAGGGTGATGAAAAAATCGAGGTGTCCGCAGATCTTGACATGATCAAAACGATTTTTGCCAACTTAGCAAGCAATTCCCTAGAGCAGTCAAGGACTGGGGATTTGTGGATAGAAGTGATTATTTCTCTAGATGGGAAAAAAGTAAAAGTCGTATACTCTGACAACGGTCCCGGAATCCCCAAGGAAAAACAGGAAAAGCTGTTCTGCTCTGATGGTCCGGTCAAAATGTCCGACATGGTTCTGCCTACCACCGCATTGATGCTGAAGGTAAACGGAGGAAGCATAATTATTGACCAGAGCTATACTGGGTCGGGGTCGAGATTCTTGATAGACATTCCTAGAGCCTGATCTCCTCCGTGATTCGATAGCCTTGCCCTAAATAAATTGGGGTCTGTTTTATTGATATCGAGGTCGTTTGGGGACGGACAGCAACGAATTCAATCATACGTCAATTAGAATTGCAGTGCAAAATTTGAAAAGTAGCGGGTTAATAGAACAAATTTTCGCAAAAAACTACTTCCCATAAAAATTCTTCTGCCTATGATCTGCTGTTTCGAAACTTTCTGATTCCCTCTAAAGGGGTTATTCCATAACGCTTCTTGTGTTCAATGCAGAAATGCGACACATGCTTGAAACCCAGGCGGGACGCAATCTCCTTCAATGAAAGGGAACTGTTAGCAATAAGCTCCAGGATATCTGTACCACGCTTCTGATTTCTATATATGATCGGATTTACCTGGTACCTGTTCTGGAAAAGAATTCTGAGATGGTCTTTCGACATTCCGCATTCATCGCTCAGTTCCTGTATGGATTTTGAGAACGTTGTGTCCTCATCTATCAGCCTTTTCAACTTTTCCTCGGGGGAAAAACCAAGGTTGTCGGGCTGCCGGTCGAGCATGAAACGCAATATGTTGGCCACTCCAAGCTTCGCGCGAAGCGAATTTAGCGGGGTTGGATTGCTCCAAGACTCCTTGATGCGGCGCAGTTCCATTTGCCAGCCTTCCACCCTTTCCGCAGTGACCTCCACCTTAAATGGCATGCGAATCCATTTGGAGCCTTCTTTTATTTCAGAAAATTTACCGTCGGATGAAGGTCGGACTGAAATGTTTTCCATAGTCAACACCCAGTTCTCACGCCCCTTTCCAAATTCAAAATCAACTTTCGTCCCAGGCGGTTTTATATCGAAATATGGTTTTTCATCAGAGCCTGAGGTCCTTATCAATCTTCCGTCTGGAAGATATTCCTTCATGTACTTCAAGCCACTGACATAAAAAAGAATCCACGGAGAGGATATGATCTGTACAAACTTCTCAGGCTTCTTAAACAACCCGACGTATTCCAGTGAAAAATTAAACATGTCTGTATTATCCTTTATTTTTTATCATTACTGGCCCAAACGATTCATTCGGGGTCGGAATCCTTCTTCGCTCTTTGAGCTATGGAGGACAAGTCGGTATCGGAATCGTTTTCAATTGAATTAATTTATCGATACCGGAAGCGATCCCGACCCCGACCTGTCCCCCATAGCCCGAAGGGCGTCGGTGGGATACCGATAAGACAGGCCTAAAACCATTAGTGTCCTATACAAAATTATCGTATTCGTAATCGTAGTCTATTAAACTCATTTCATCGATTGCGACAACGATTACGATAGCGAAAAACAGGTCTATTTTTGAAGTTGAACTCATTTTTGGTTTTACTTAGGACAAGACTGGTTTATACCATATTTTTTATACCAGCCGCCATAATCTCGTTTTTATATAATATATCTATCTTTTTCGTATTTGCCACAATTATAAAACCGGTATTATAGTAAACCGTAATAATATAATACTTACAAATGAAGTCATCCAAATAAACAAGGAGCAGGACAAATGAAAAAGGAAACGACTCAGAAGGTTTTCAAGACGGACAAACGAATTAAGCTTGGTATCTGGGGACTCGGACGCGGAATGGCTTTCTATAAAACCTGTAAGTTCCTGAACATAGACGTTGTCGCCGGCTGTGATTACAATGAAGACTTGCGGACATCTTTTCTCAACGCCAATCCCGGAGCTTTCGCCACCGCCGATGCTGATGAGTTTCTTAAACAGGACTTTGATGCGGTTCTGCTCGCGACCTTCTGTCCGGCGCACGCCGATGACGCCATCAAATGTCTTCGTGCGGGCAAACATGTGCTTTCGGAAGTGACTGCATTTTTCACAATGGCCGAAGGGGTGAGGTTGGTCGAAGAAGTTGAGAAGCGCAAACTTGTATATAATCTTGTGGAGAACTATCCATTCTCTGCAGAAAACATGTGGCTGGCAAACCGCTGGAAGGAAGGATTGTTCGGAGATCTCGTGTATGCCGAGTATGAGTATGTCCACGAAGTCCGCAGCCTTTGCTACACATATTTGAACGGGTTGCCAGTACAGCCGGGACACACCGTTCACAGCTGGAGAAGCTGGATGAATTATCACTATTATTGTACGCATTCACTGGGACCGATCATGCTCATAACAGGTGGAAGGCCGACCATGGTCGAGGCTTTCCCGATCCGCAATAGGCTTGCAGGCTATCTGGATTTAAAGGGTAATCAAGGACTGAGCACCATGGCTCCATCCCTGATCAGCATGGATAACGGCGGCGTGGTCCGCAACCTCATGGGGGCCTCCACCAGCGACACCCACCACCAGCGCATATGGGGAACTCTGGGAGCCTTTGAAAGAGAGGGCAAGTTTGTGAATTTGCGTCTCGGTGGTGCAGGATATTCGCCGAAGATGCAGGTCGTGCCTAAGTGGGAGGGTCTCGGCGAACTTGCAGCAACTACCGGACACGGAGGCGGCGATTTCTGGATTCTCTATTACTTCGCCAGGGAAATTTTTACAGGCGAAAAAGCCCCGTTCGACATTTACAGCGCCTGCGACGTGACTATTCCCGGAATACAGGCTTACCGAAGTTCGATGGAAGGCGGAAAACCCATGGAAGTACCGGACTTCCGCAAAAAAGCCGACCGTGACCGCTACCGTTCAGATGACTGGCAAACTGAACGATATGATACAGGAAAAGGAGTTTTTGCTGGAGCCAAACTGAATGACAAGGCGGCCAAATTCACCACGATCATGAAAAATTTGCTCCCGAGTTCACTGGCCTACCGTGCTTATGCCGACTGGAAGAAGGTGCATTCTGCCATGTCTAAGCCGGAGGAATTCCTGCCTATCGCCACAAATCTCCTAGACTGCTACGGCACTGTGGTCGAGGCATACAAGGAGGCAAGATCAATATTGAATGCCTACCCGAAGACGGATGGAGCAAAGGCAATTTCTGAAATGCTTGAACTCGGAGAAGAAAATAAAGTCCTCTCAGCAGGATTTCTGCCGGCCCTCAAGAAAGAAGTTGCTTCGCTAAGGAAGAAATTCGGTTATGGATCTTCCCAGGTGACGGAATTCACTGCCTCGGAACTCATCAAAGAAAAGACGAAAATTGCCTCCATCAAATATCCCAAAGATATTCCTATGCTTGCACGTCTGCCCTATAGGAATTTTGACGGAACCAACAAATTCAGCGATATACGCTCGCAATATGAAGGGCATTCGAAATTGGACGGAGTGATATTCGCGCGCGGCATTTTTGTCGCGGAAAAAGCTTCTTCTGCAAAAGTGGAGGTTGGCGCCGACAGCCCATTTAAAGTATTCATAAATGGCAAAGCAGGCGGATGCAACCCGAAAGCAAACGATTCAACTTCAATGAAGAAACAGTCTATCAGCGCTTCAGTAAAGTTGAAAAAAGGCGCAAATGAAATCATTGTCGCCATACGCACTAATGACGGCAAGGCCCTGGGATTCAGAACTGAAGTAATATTGGGGAAATAACATGAGCGAATTAAAAGGGTATAAAGTCTTTTCTGAACATTGGCAGGAAAATGCGAGGCTGGCTCTTGACACCATCGCCATGAAAGCTACCAAGGGAATTCCGACTTGGATGCTGAATGATATGCAATGGTCGCATTTGGATCATTTTTCCGGCAATCCGCCCGGAAGCTACGAAAAAGATCCGGTCCGTGTTTACCGCGAGTTCCAGCTAAAGGCCGGAGCCTGTTTCATTGATCAATGGATTCCGGAGAATCCTTTGACCATGAAGGATCAAGGATATGGAGATGGCACAAAGCTTGGCGCCACAACTGGTGCTGAAGAAATAGTAAGGGACGGAATGCTGATCGATTCTCCGGAAGCTGTCGTGGAACATATGGAAAAATACCTTTTCCCGGAATGGGAAAAGTCTAGCAGGAATCTTGAAGCCAACGCCAATGCAGAAGTTAGCAAACGCATCGCAGGCGAAGCGGAAGTGCAGAACCTGTTCGGCATGAACATGATCAAAGGCCCATATGACGGTTTCTTCGCCTTCCCAAACCTACAATATGGCCGTTACGGATATGCCAACTACTTCATGGCCTATGCTCTATATCCTGAAGTTATGGAACGTAGCTTTAAAATTCGCTCCGATTGCGCAATCATCCTTAATCGTATTGCCGCCCGAGCCATTGTTGAAGGTGGATTGCCACGCCTTATAAGGTTAGACCACGATATGGCTGATTCACGCGGGACTCTGGTGGATGTTAAAACTCTTGATAGAATCTGGTTCCCACATTTTGCCAGGGCCATACGGCCGTTTCATGAAGCCGGCATCAGGCTGATATGGCATTGTGACGGAAATCTCATGGAGATGGTGCCGCGTCTTCTCGAAGCCGGCATCGGAGGATTCCAAGGCTTCCAATATGAGGACGGCATGGACTACGAAAAGATCTGCAAGATGAAAACCCGCGACGGCAGCGATCTTTTCATAATCGGAGGAGTTTCAGTTACTACCACATTGCCGCTAGGGAAACCTGAGGATGTAAAAAAACAGCTCGACTGGCTGGTCGAAAAAGGACCAAAAGTCGGCCTGATGCTCGGTGGCAGTAGTTCCATAGCACCCGGAGTACCAGTTGAGAATATTAAAACCCTGATTGAAGGACTGGCGTATTACCGCAAAAATGGTAGAAAGAGTTAGTACGTATTTTTGTTTAAGAATGATTGTGAAAATATAAGTGGTTGTGCGTCTATGCCCTGTTTGGGATCAATTCCATCCCAAATAAAATTGGAATTGTGTATGAAAACTTTATCAAGGGTCTGTTTTTCGCTATCTCCATCTTAATCGGTATCCCCCTTCGCCTCTCGGGCTATGAGGGGCAGGTTGTAATCTAAAAATGAGTCCACTAAACTACGAATACAATAGTGATTCCGACCCGGCTTATCCGATGTAGCTCAAATACCGAAGGAAGACCCGATCGTTGTTGCTATCGGCGTCTCTATTGATTTCTCATCTATGTCTCTCCTGCTTCTTTAAATACGCAGGTAACCACCTGCTGTGGATAGACATCCCAGTCAAATAAAATTTACCGAAGCAATCCTCAAAATAGCTATTATATTCTCCAACTTTTTAAGGTCAATTTAGTTTGAAATCCAAGTTTCGATCAGGCGATTCATGGATCCGAGAACACCGGTCCAACAAATAGATTAGGATCAGTCTTGTCAAGGAAGTTGTACCTGTATTCCGAGGGACAGTAAGGCCTCTGTCAATTTTTCAATTGGCAGTCCAGCAACGTTAGTTTTGGATCCTGTGACTTTTTCGATTATCATTTCTCCGTATTCATCTATTGAATATGCTCCGGCTTTGTTCAATGGATTTATCTTGGATATATATTCCCTCACATCATCTCGGCTGAGTTTTCTGAATGAGACTTGGCTGTGGTCCGCAAAGGAGCAAAAAATTTTCGAAGAATCTCTTGCTATGGCAATTGCTGTTATTACGCGATGAGTCCTTCCAGAGAATTTTAACAGCATTTCTTCGGCGTCTTCTGGGCAGAGAGGTTTTCCTATTATCCTGCCCTGGCTTTCTATAACCGTATCGGCTGATATTACCCATGAGTCAGGATGGATGCGGGATGTGCTTCTGCATTTTCCTTCGGCGTTTATTAACGGAATTATATATGGGAATATGTGATCTTGAACTTCGTTAAAATCTGGAGGAAGGCATTTATACGGAATTTTGAATCTTGCGAAAAGGGAAGATCTTTTTGGCGAGACAGATGCGAGGATGAACTGGGGATAGGTCATGCAGGCACCTTGTCGCGGTATTTTCCTAAGCTAGAAACTGAAATTCCGATCAAGAATTGGGCTTGATTTCAACTATCTTGTCCAGATAAACAGAAACGCTATTTACGCACTGGACGCCAAATCTATCCTTCAAAGTTTCGACAACCTGTTTCTGGAACCCTGAGGATATTTCTCCGAACCTAGTCTCTCCTCCAGCCATTACGAGGTGTACTTCAAGGTATAGAGAACGATCCTTCGCCTCTAAGAGTTTCACTTTTGATACCTCTACGTGAGTTATCCTGTTGCCTATTCCCTTTACCAGATCGGAGATTGCGGACGGGGAAATTATTATAAAACCATTTTCTCCAGATATCCTTATTCCCTTCGATCTCCTGTCTCCTCTGAATACGTATAGCAAGAGGATGCGGATGATAAGCGCCAAAATCGCAAACACTGCCACGCCAGCGACAAATCCGAGTTTAAAATTTTCCAAGTCCGTACCATCGGCCTTGAAAAGAACGTCCAACACAAACTGATGCACATGTTCCATATTCATATTTCTATCCCCTATTCATTTTCATATTCTTCAAGCTCTTGCACTACGACTGTAACACTGCTCACGCTAAGACCTGTCAGCTTTTCCACCTCGGAAGTTATCGAAGATTGCACATTGGACGCGACCGTCGGAATGTGTGCCCCGAATTGGAGGTTCAAACGTACTTCTATTGCGACGCTGTTGCCCTCGAGTCTGATGGACATTGCCCTATCACCGATTTTGCGGCTGCCTATTATTTCAGCGAGATTGTCAACAAAATGGCTTCCTGCTATGCGCTTCACGCCTTTTACTGAGCATGCGGTTCTACGGACTATTGCTGCTATCACGTTTTCGTGTATTCTTATTTGTCCCATCTCACTGCCGTCGCTTTTTACGGCACCGCCCATGTTCCCGGTCTGAAATCTATTCTTTCGTTCTATCATATTCAGATCCCCCTATTTGTGAATGAAACGACCGTCTTTCATGATGTTTTCTATGAATCCGGTGTCATAATCTCCTTCCGCGAATTCTCTGGAAGAAAGCACGAACTGGCTGAAAGGTATGGTGGTAGCTATGCCTTCAACTATGAATTCCTCAAGAGCTCGCTGCGCCCTTGCTATCGCCTTGGTCCTGTCATCAGCATGGACAATTAACTTCGCTATCATGCTGTCGTAGTATGGCGGAATGGAATA
>CAZXAC010000113.1:0-8281 GCA_964638335.1 uncultured Lentisphaera sp.
GAAGGAAATCGCTGCGGTTGAGAAAAGAGTTGCCGACAGGAATGCTCGGGCCGCGAGAAAATCGGTGGATTCAGCAGATCCTGATCCAGCCGACGTGATAAAATACATGTACACGGATTCATTCTGCGAATCCGTTCCAAAGGCATATCAGAAACTCGACCCGAAAGGGCCGGAACCAGTAGTAAAACGTGACTCCGAAGGCAGGATAAACTACCGCGATGCCATCAAAGAAGGGATAGTCGAAGAAATGAAACGCGACGCGAGAGTCGTCCTCTACGGCGAAGATGTGGCGGATTACGGCGGCGCCTTCAAACTCAGCAAGGGACTTCTCGAATATTTTGGTCGGGGAAGAGTTTTCAATACCCCGATTTCGGAGGCTTGCATATGCGGAACTGCCGTCGGGATGTCTATGACAGGATATCGCCCCATAGCTGAACTGATGTATATGGATTTCGCCCTTATGGCGTCCGACCAGATTTCCAATCAGGCCGCGAAATGGCATTATATGACCGGAGGAAACGTAAAAGTTCCGCTTGTCATAAGGTGCAGTGTCGGCGGTGGCAAGGGATACGGCGGACAGCACTCTCAGTCGCTTGAATCAATATTCTGCCATATCCCCGGAACCTATGTGGCATATCCTTCGAATCCTTATGACGCGAAGGGACTTATAAAGACCGCGATTCGAGACGACAACCCGGTGATATTCGTGGAAGGACAATTATTGTACGGAGTGAAGGGAGTTGTTCCTCAGGAAGAATATCTGATCCCATTCGGCGAAGCCAATGTGATAAGAGAAGGTAAAGATCTTACCATGATCGCCTGGGGACCTGCAGTACAGGATGCCATGAAGGCGGCCGATAAACTTTCCGAAGAGGGTATAAGCGTCGAAATCATAGATCCGCGCACACTTGTTCCTTTTGATTGGACTACAGTAGTGGAGTCCGTAAAAAAGACCGGAAAGGCCATCGTGGTAAGCCAATGCGTTGATATAGGAAGCTATACCGGAGAAATCGTTTCCGGAATAGTTGAAAAATGTTTTGACTATCTCGACGCCCCTGTCCTTAAAGTGGGTGCTAAAAACGGTATAGCCCCGCAGGCTCATACTTTGGAAAAGGCGTATCTGCCGTCGGTTCAGGATATGATAGATGCGGCGAAAAAGCTGGCTTAAAAAATCAAGGTGAAAATATGTCAACTTTAGTACCAATACCAAAACTGGGACAGTCCGAAGAAACTGTTAAAATAGAAAAATGGCGTGTAAAGGAAGGGGACAAAATCAAAAAGGGAGACATCCTTTTTGAAGTTGAAACCGACAAGGCCGTCCTGGAAGTCGAATCTCAATTCGAGGGCACACTCCTTAAAATTGTGGTTAAAGAAGGAATTGAAGTGCCGGTGATGTCCGTAGCGGCTGTTCTCGGTAATCCGGGAGAACAGATCCCGGACATAAAAGTAGAAGCAAAGAAAGCGGAAAAAAAGGAGCCTACAAAAGCTCCCGCCGCGAGCCAGCCTGCCGCAGCAAGGCAGACCCCGGCAAAACACTCCGAACCTTTAGCAACTGCACAGCCCGCACAGCAGGCTCCAATCAGTCACGCGCCGACATTCAAGCCGAAACCGAGCCCGCGCGCTCGCGCTTTCGCGAAAAATTATTTGATAAACCTTGATGATATCAAAGGCAGTGGCGGTGAACACGGACGTGTTACCGAATCGGATGTCAAAGCCTATCTGCAGGAATCGGGTTATTTTGAAAGAAAGATAACTCCTTCCGCATTCAACCTCGCTAAGAAAGAGGGATTGACGTTGCTCCAGATTGAGGCCAGCGGAGAGGGCGGAAGAATAACCCTTGCCGACGTAAAGGACGCCGCCAAGGAGAAACCGAAAGAGCTCTCCACAATGAGAAAGATAATAGCGAAGAGACTCTCAGACTCAAAGAAAAATATTCCTCACTTCTATGTCACGGTTTCCATCGATATGACAAAAACGCAGTCGTTACGCAAAAAAATGAAAGAAGAAGGCGACACTGTAAGCGTCAACGATTTCATAATCAAAGCGGTAGCACTGTCATTGAAGGAATTCCCGATGATGAATGCCGAATGCGATGGCAATCTCACAAAATACAAATCCAAGGTAAACGTTGGAATAGCGGTAAGCTTGGAGAACGGACTTGTGGTCCCGGTCGTGAAAAATGCCGACAAGAGAGCTCTCGATGAAATTCATGCCGAAGTGGCAGAACTCGCCGAAGCCGCCAGAAACGGAAAATTGCCCCCCGACAAGATGAAAGGCGGAACTTTCACCATCTCGAATATGGGAATGCTGAACGTCGAAAACTTCGCAGCGATAATCAATCCCGGAGAATCCGCGATTCTCGCAGTATCATCTTCAATACCTGCTCCAGTAGTAAATGATGGAAAAATCGAAATCAGGGAAATAATGAAGGTGACTGTAAGCGCGGATCACAGGGTAGTGGACGGAGCTGATGCGGCAAAATTCGCGAACGCCCTAAAAAAACGTCTCGAAAATCCAGAATCACTGTTGTAAGGTCATTATCACGGTACTGGTTTTCATAGCCGCGATATAATGATTTTTAGATATTTTTACGCAGATAATTTGCATTTGCGAAAATGCGGCGTAAAATATTGGCTCAATTTTATTTTTTAAAGGACTTATTATCAGAATGAAGGAAAAGAAAGAATCAGTTTCAAAATTCGCGAGAAAAGAGGGAGACACCGGTTCACCGGAGGCTCAGATCGCCATACTTACAGAAAGAATCAATCACCTGACATCCCACATGCAGGGACACGGGAAAGATTTTCATTCAAGACGCGGACTCATGGCGCTAGTTAGCAGAAGACGCAAACTTCTCCATTATCTCGCTAGGAAAAATTACAAGAAATATGAGGAAGTCTCCACGGCGTTAAAAATACGCCACGGATAATTTCGCAAAAGGAGCGAAACAGGATTTTCAGAGGTCATATGGACGCTGAAAAAGATTGAGTGGAATTCCGACGATGTCGATGATTCGCATCCGGAATTCGGATTTTCGACACCGCAATTCCACCAGTCGTTTTTTATCTCCATACCACTGGGTCTCGTTCTCTCTCCGCATGCGTTGCTTCCATTTAAAAACAGCCCCATTCAAATTAAGTTTAGGGCAAAACAAAAGAGAGAAACATGAAAAGGAAAGAAGAAATGGTGACCATGGAAATTGGTCAGGGAAGAACAATCGAAATCTCAACAGGTAAAATGGCAGGACTCGCCAATGGCTCATGCATAGTGCGCTCTGGAGACACAACACTGCTGGTGGCATGCTGCTCCGCAAAATCACGCGAAGGCACGGATTTCCTGCCTCTGCAGGTTGACTACAGGGAAAAATACAGCGCCGCAGGGAAATTCCCCGGAGGCTATATCAAAAGAGAAGGACGTCCAAACGACAGGGAAATATTGATCTGCCGTATGACGGACCGTCCAGTAAGACCGCTGTTCCCGGAAGGATTCTTTGATGAAGTGCAGATACAGGCGCTTCTCCTAAGCACCGACGGCGAACATGATCCAGATACCCTTAGCCCACTCGGCGCCTCAGCCGCTCTCGCACTATCAGACCTCCCATTCCAAGGACCAATAGGCGCATTGAGGGTCGGCATGATAGATGGGAAATTTGTCGCGAATCCAACAATATCGGAAATGGAAAAAAGCCAGATAAACCTCGTCTATGCTGGACTCGCGGACAAGGTGATAATGATAGAAGGCGACGCAAAACAGTGCTCCGAGGAAACCCTCCGCGAAGCAATGATTTTCGCCAACGAAATCGTCAAGAAACAAATCGCCGCCCAGGTTCAGCTCGCGAAAATCGCAGGGCGCGAAAAGAAAAAATATGAACTCTGTTCAATCCCAAATGAACTGACCGAAGCGGTAAAGGCAAAGGAATCCGAAATAAGCAAAGCGTGTGTAATCGCTTCAAAGGAAGAAAGACAGGACTCGCTTTCAAAAATATTCGAAGAGATCGAAGCTCCTCTCAAAGAAAAATATTCCGAAACAATCGCCGACTTCGGAACAAAACTCAAGATAGCTTTCGATAGATTTGTAGAAAAAACTGTTAGAAAGAATATCAGAGACAAAAGCGTCAGAATGGATGGACGAGCCCTAGACCAGCTGAGAGAAATAAACTCGGAAGTTTCAGTACTGCCGAGAGTGCACGGAAGTGCCCTTTTCTCAAGAGGCGAAACACAGGCACTGATGATCGTTACCATGGGATCTCCACTCGATGCTCAGGATACCGATCTTGTAATCAGTTCAGGTAAACAGAAAAAATTCTACCTGCATTACAACTTCCCAAATTTCAGCGTCGGAGAAGTTGGAAGAATATCAGGTCCCGGCAGACGTGAAATAGGACACGGCAATTTGGCCGAACGTTCTCTCGCCCAAATAATGCCGTCAGAATACTGCTATACTGTTCGTTGCCTTTCAGAGGTAATGGCTTCGAATGGTTCAACATCAATGGCAACGGTCTGTGCCGGCTCGCTGGCAATGATGGATGCCGGAGTTCCCATCCCAGAGCATGTGGCAGGAATATCTTGCGGACTGATATATGAGAACGACAACGATTACATCCTGCTCACAGACATACTGGGAGCTGAAGATCATTACGGCGACATGGACTTCAAGGTCGCAGGCACCCGCCATGGCATAACCGGATTCCAACTCGATCTTAAGATCGCAGGAGTTCCAATAGATTTGCTGTGCAAGGCAATGGAAAGGAATCACGAAGCAAGAATGAAAATTCTTGACAAGATGGACTCATGCATAAGCGCGCCAAGAGAGGACATAAGCCCTTACGCGCCGAGAATCGAAACAATGAGGATAAATCCCGCCAAAATAGGAATGCTTATCGGTCCCGGAGGATCAAATATCAGAGCAATAACCGAACTCAGCGGTGCGCAGATTGATATTGATGACGATGGAACTGTCAGCATATTCGCCGTAGGCAAGGAATCTCTCCTAAAAGCCCGCGCGGAAGTCGAAAAAATATCCGCGGAAGTCGAAGTCGGAAAAATATACAGAGGTAAAGTCACGGGCATAAAAGATTTCGGCGCATTCGTCGAAGTACTCCCAGGACAGGAAGGCCTGCTGCATATATCCGAAATGGCAAACTACAGAGTCGGGAAAGTTACCGACATCTGCAGGGAAGGGGATACCGTATCGGTGAAAGTCCTCGGTGTTGACGACAGAGGCAAGATAAAACTAAGCAGACGCGCCGCTCTGGAAGAAATGGACGGCAAAAAGGAAGACAGCGCGGAAAATAAGTAAAATAAAAATCCTTATTCGATACGGATTTTAATTCATGAAAGCGGGATTGATTGCGAAATCATCCCGCTTTTTATTTTGAGAGGGCTGGGCGCTCGGCGGACGCAAAGTATTTTTTAGAGGAGCAATTTTTTCCACAAGTTGGCGAGTACTGGCATATCGTATTTTTCTTTTACCATTCTTCTGCCCGTCTTGCCGAGCTTTTCGCGGATTTCGCAGTTTTCAATAAGTAGAGAGATTTGTGTTTGGAATTCGTCGTTTCCGTTTGCCGTGAGGGCGTATTCGTTATTTCCGGCAACGTCTTTGTTCATTCCGACTGGAGAGCATACTGATGGGACTCCAGATGCTAGATATTGTAGAAGTTTGTATGCGGATTTTCCCTCAGAGAAAGGATCCTCCGACAGCGGCATTATTCCTATATCGAAGAGGCTTATTTCTTCAAACTGTCTTTCGATGTTCCATCTTATATTTTCGACTTTGATGCCATCGCATTTATAATCGGCATCAGAAATCACCCTAAGAACGAAATCATATCTTTTGCGAATTTCGCGCAGGGCTTCGGACATCATGTCAAGGTATCTTAAAGTGCTTTTAGTTCCTATCCAGCCTATTACAGGGGTGGAGCTTATTTGATAGTTATTTTTTTGTTTATATTTCTCCACTTCTATCCCTGATGGGATTATGTGTATTTTTTCTTTTTCGGTAAAGCAGCCGGCTTTTTCCGCAAGCACTCGATTTGCCGCCACCACAAGGTCGGAATTTTCGACAACGCGTTTAAACTTTCTCAATCTTGTCCAGCTTTCATAGTCAGAAATATTTTGGGAAGGGGAGGAGTTTTTCAAATAGATTGCGTCGTCGAAATCGAATATTAGTTTTTTTGACGTTCTGCGGATCTCGTGCATGTCAATTAATGACGGGAGGCGTTTCTGCAATATGACGGTGTCGTATTTGTGGAGTTTTCTGAAAAGGAGATGCCGTTTGAAAATGTTTTTAGGTATGTATTCGACCTGGCATTCGATATTGTCTCCTGGCACGCTCAGGAGCTTGACAAGGTCGAGTCCTCTTATTCGCGAACTTGGGGTGTGGTCTGACTTTAGGAGGAAGAGTATTTTCTTACTCATTCGTTTCTTCTCCCTGGTAGAGGCTTATTGCGAGTCCTTTGTGAGTTTTGAATTCTCCGATGAATTTCAGATTTGAATTCAGGCCTTTTTCCAGCCAGGCTTTTTCGATTTTTTCTCTTGGGTGATCGAATATTACGAAGACATTTTTTCCTCCCCATTTTTTTGTTGCAGAAAATACGGCTTCGAATCCGCTGCCGAATTTTTCGGGAGTCCATTTCATCTGACCTCCAGAATATTGCGGAGTAAGCACGTGATACGTGTCGCATTCCCGGATATCCGCCGCTTTGGAGTCATCCTTTTCCTTTGGATTTATCAGGAGGTGATATTTTGCTTTTGTGTAATATGGGAGCCTGGCTTCGTCTATGGAACTTATAAGAATTGTCTTTTCCCCGTTATCTGTTGTGTTCTCTAGTATTGCATTTGGAATTTCTGTTAGCCATGGTTTTGGTTTTGGAGGGTTCAATGACTTTGCCGCGCATACCGCAACGACTATTGCGGAAATCCATGGCAAGGAATTTTTGATATTTAATTTTTCAAGCATTCCGGAGAAGATAATGAGTCCGGAGGATATGGGGAATATGGACATCAGTAGTATGGGATGGAGGTATCTGCCTTGGTATGGATATCCAGACACGTATACGATTAGGCGTATGAAAAATACCGTAGCGAAATAGGCTGTTAAAAATCTGCATATTGGGTCTTGTCGCAGCCTTTGAATTATCTGTTTGTATTTGAAGATCGCGAAGAGTACTAGGAATGGTAAAAAGAGCGGGAACGATGCTAAAGACAATTTCATCAGGAAAGAAAATGTCAGGGTGATTTTTTCGAGGTTCATTTCTTCGCCCCTCCTGTATCATCCTCCTGATTGAAGACGGCTTTTATGTATCCGTAAATGCGAAGGTCAACCACGTGCCATTCGGAAGAAGTTTTGCTGACTACGTATTCAAGGGGAGCGGCGATTACGGCGAAGCCTATCATGAATATTATCAAACGCAGAAGTATTTTTCTTGTTCTCGTAACGAATGAGATTCCGCCCGCTGGAAATATTGCCTCCCATGAACAGAAAAGAACGTAGGCTATTATGATCTCCATTCCCTCGCTTCTTGTTGACGCGGCGAGGGCTACGGATAGTCCCGCCAGGAGGTGGAAGACCGACTTGCCAGATTTTACAGATTCGATTATCATCCATATCGCGCAGGATGAAAATAGATAGAAGAGAGGATCTCTCAATATTTCAGAGCTTAATCGGACGAAATCTGGATACACTGCCAAAACTAAGGCCGAGATTATGCTTGGCATGATTGTTTTAAACAATCTTCTTGCTATGAAGAATACTGGGAATATCAGCAGTGCCCCGCTTATCGCAGATATGAGAATTCCTGCAAGCCTGGGATCCAGTCCCAGTTTCATGCCTGAGACAATGAGTATTATATGAAGGGGTGGTATTCGTGGGTTCATTGCGAAGGCGTTGTCCATGCCGTTTTCGTTTATGTCTTCAGCCATCCAAATATACGCGACGGCATCTTTTTCTATGCGGTCGATCTGAAATGAACGCGCCAGCCTGATAGCGAACGCGAATGCGAAAATCGCAATCAATACGGCGGATACCCTTCGGGTTCCGGAGTAAAATTCCTCCGTGAAAAGTCTGGTTAAGAAAGATTTCTTTAGCTCTGTGTCTTTTGTTTTCATCATCTGCAGAATTTATCATGTATTCCGCTAAAAGCCAGATTCCTTGGGGGCAGAGAAAATATTCGTTTTTATGGATGGACTCATTTTTCGATTGATACTGAGTTGCATTCAAAGAGGTAGAAAAGACAAGAGATATTTTGAGGGATGTTTGGGTAAATTGATTGAAGGGCGATATA
>CAZXAC010000114.1:0-8269 GCA_964638335.1 uncultured Lentisphaera sp.
GAGCAGAACGCCATAAGCTTACACGCACGCGCCGTTTGGCGTTTGGCGTGTAAACCTCCGGCGTGCTGGCAAGCCGGTCATCCCCGTCAACTCTCAAGTATATAGTTTCATTGGAGTCATTAGTTTCATTAGTGTAATCATCGGCGTCGGTATCCGTCTTCGCATTATGCTTCCGTCTTCGCCTCCAGCCACGCCGGACAAGACGCCGAGACAGGTCGGAATCGGAATCGAATGAATTTATTTTCTGATAGCGATTACGATAGCGATTCTAATCTTGAAAAACAATCCCATAGCGGTTTTCTATTGGTTGAATTTTGACTCTTGATCTTCGGGATAGGAGTCTTCTTCATCTTCCATGGAGAGACTTGACTCATCGTCGGCTTCCACCGGATCCTCATAGTTTTGGGATCTTGCGATTATCGCAGATACGGTTTCCTTGTCAGTGATATTCGCTCCGACCGCATTTGCCAGGCGCCGTATCGCCACATGATATTTTCCCAAAGATTCCATTTTCCGGATTCTTATCTCGGCGGTCTCCATGGCTATCCTATCGACGTCCATTTGGGACAGGGATCCTCCGACGCTGAAGTTTTCGCCTGCATATGTCAAATGCTTCGCATACAAATCATATATTTTTTTGTCAATGTCGTAAAATTCTTTTGATTCCATCATCTCGGCGTGGGCGATTCTCACCTGGGCCATGATGCCTATGGATATGGCGAGGGTCCTCATCTCATTCTCGTTGACTTCTTCATTCAGTGCGCGGTATTTCGCAATCTGCTGTGGGAGCTTGAGAGCATTGTATGCCGCCCTTACTCCAATTTCCCACCAGGATCTATTGTAGTAGTAAGGGTTGTCGGTGTGGTTGAAGTCAGTGAAAATCTGTACATTCGGGAACATCATGAGCATGGTTTTTCGTGCTTCGGTCGTTGTGATATGAGACTGTATGTCCTGATTATATAATTCAGGCCTTTCAAGCAGCGCGATCCTCTCCAAAGTGTCAATGTCCGGAACAGTTTCATCGAAATCGTCTGATAAAAGTGAACTGTCCACTCTTATTTCACCGTAGGGGGAGAGGCCCATGAGAGTTCTGAGCTCTATGCAGGCGTTTTGATAACTCCTCCGGTGGTTCATAAGGTTCTGCTGGAGCAGAGTGAACCTTTTCTGCTCCTCTATCAATTTCAGCGGAGAGATGTCATTCCTCTGGTAGAGCTCATTGAATGCGTTGTCTATCTTGCGGCATTTTTCTATAAGGGCTTCGGTGGTCTCCATTGCATCCTGTGCGGTTGCGACCTTGAAGTAAGTGGATGCCACATCCATGCGAAGGTTCTGTTCGGTCCTGTTTCTTTGCTGTTGCTCGGCGTAAGCCTTGTCTTCGGCTTGTGAAGCGTTGAGGTAGGCGAGACCGAAATCAAGAGCGCTGAAGAGCATTTCCGCCTTGAAATTCCGCTCATATCTGTCGGCGCTCTTACTGTAATCGTATGTCTGTCCGCCAGTGTTTATATTCTTGCTTGAGGACCCCGGTTCATTATTTCGTCCCGTATCCGTTTCGGTAATTGTGAGGTCGGGTAGCATTCCCAAGACTTCAGCCGTAACCTTTTTGTCGGCGACTTTTCTTTTTATTTCAGCTGTTTTGAGGTCCAGGTTGTTAGTCACGGCCATGTCAAGGCACTCATTCAAGGTGACTATCCTGCCTTCTTCCAGCTCGCGTGCGGATATTTCGGCTAGATGTCGGCTGGCCTTTTCGCTTCTTTCTTCGAGATACGATTCCCAGCTTCTGCAGGAGGGGAAAAAATAAATCGCCGCGACTGTAAGAGCCGCGGCGCTGATAGGAACTTTTTTGATGTTTTTTTTTGTCATTTCAAGCCAAAAACCCGCCCTTTGACATCTGCGACGGATATCTGCTTGAGCAGGTTGATTACTTCTTTTCCTTCTTTTCCTTGGTTTCCGCTTCGCCGGTACGTTTCAGGACTCCTGCGTCGAGCAGTTTGTCTATGAGTTGCTGCATTGAGTTGAAAGCGTTGAGAAATCCCTGAGGCGGCATTATTATTCTTTCATGATAGACTGGTTTTGGTTCGTTTTTCCCGCCTTGGTCAGGTTGGAGCGTTACGAAGTCAAATCTTACCATTCCGCCGACGAAGTGAATCTGTCCGATTCCGTCCGCATAAATTTCCTTTTTTTCATTTTCCATTTCAATGCACCCCTTTTTTGTTTTTTCTGAAAAAGATAATTGTCGGGTTTAAGATATTATCTTCTGTCTGTAATACAAACATTTGCATTGAAAAAAAGAGAGAAAATTATTATTGCTGTTACTGTGAAAAAGGCTTTCGAGGTATATTTTAAGCCCATGAATCAGAGAAGTTTAATTTTGCGTGCGTTTTATTTTTCCCGGGATGCAGTGCCGACTGTTCCCGTGCTTGTGCGGGCGTACCGCTGCTCTTCAGTTTCCCTTTTTTCTCTTCTTGTTGCTGCGGTATTATCCTTAAGAGGCTTGCACGCTGAAGATGCCAAATTGCCAGTAACTAATTCTTCGCCCCGGACCGTTCTCATGCCGATACGCGAGGCTGTGATATCTTCCTTGGTGGAAGCGAGATTGAATTTGCATAAATTCAAGGAAGGTGAGCGTTTCAAAGAGGGAGATATACTCTGCGAAATTGACGAGCAGGTCTTCAGGCAGAGATTTGTGAAGGGAGAGTCGGAATTGAAAGAGGCGAGGGCGGCGCTTATTTTTGCCGAGAGAAATCTTGAGAGGACAAAACTGCTCCATTCACGCGGAATGCAGGGGCTTCAAGACGTAGAAAAATCCGAATTTGAATTTGAGACGGCAAAATCGAAGCTGTCCTTTCATGAAGCCAACATGAAACTTGCCGAACAGGATCTTGCCTCGTGCCGTATAAAAGCCCCTTTTTCTGGGCGTTTGGTGAAAGTGCTGATCCAAGAGCATGAATTTGTCAGGACAGGTCAGCCATTGCTACAGATCATAGACGATAATTTCCTCTTAGCTGTTGTTCATCTACCATCGTCGGATATGGAATCCGTGAAGATAGGACAGTCTATGGAAGTAAGTGTGGATGAAACTGGAACTGTTCATACTGGAAAGGTTGACGTGATTTCTGGTGAAATAGATTCTGCGAGCAGGACTTTCGAGGTCAAAATACTTGTGGACAATTCAGAAGGTAAACTTTCCGCCGGGATGTCGGGTCGTCTTATCTGGCCTTTAGGAGATAAGCCCAAATGAGCAATGGCGAACAGCAGTCTAGGGAAATGTTGTTGCTAAAAGGCAAGCTAAACGCTTTATCCGCGATAATAAGAGTAGGTCACGAATCTTTTTCAAAGAACGATCTTCCTCACTGGGGAGCTCATGTCGTAAATAACAGCGTAGTTGCAGTTCCCTACAGCCGTTCCGCGCTTGTTGATATGAGGATAATCCCGAAGATTGTCGCGGTATCTGGACAGCCAGAGGTGAAAGGGGATTCGGAGTATTGTCAGGAGCTTGTTGACTTGGTAGCTCCGTTCTCAAAACTTGGGAAAATAATCTGTTTGGATCCTGAAATTCTCACATCCTTCAAGGCTGGTGCCGACAGTTTTTCCGCTTATGAATATTTCATGAAGTCCGCTGCAGCGGTGTATATCGTTCCGATTGTTGAATTCGGTCTTAAGGACTCAGATGAAGGAATGATGCTGTGGGTTGTGGAGTTCGCCCAGAAGGAACAGGCGGCGGTTGCTCCGGCAATACTTCCTTTGCTAAGGGAACATTATTCTGAATCACTGTATTACATATTGAATCGAAGGCGTCCCCCGCTTATGAGGCGTTTGATGGAGCGTAGGGCTTGGTTTAAGCCTTCAAGGATAATGATAGTGCTTCTGGCTCTTTTTATGATAGCATGCGTTGCGGTGAGGATAAGGTTGACGGTATCCGCTGATTTCGAGCTTGTTCCAGAAAAGGAAATAATCGCCTATTCTCCTTTTGAGGGGGTACTTTCAAAATGTCATATGAAAAGCGGTGACAGGGTGAAGAAGGGAGATGTGGTGCTTGAATTTGACACTGAGGAGCGCAGTTTCAATCTGAACAGCGCGATGAACGAATTTAGACGCAGTTCGGAAACATTTGAACTGATATCGAGGCAGGCGTTCAAGGATGATAGCAAGCGAGGTCAGGTGAGACTGCTGGAACTTCAGAGGGATAAGTCCGGAATAGAGGTTAGCAGGAATAATTGGTATCTTGAGAGGAGCGTGTTGCGCGCGGAAGGCAATGGAATACTCGACATAGGCGGGGAAGTGAGCAGTCTGGAGGGCAAGGCGGTGCGTCCAGGTGAAAAACTTTTTGAAATACTTGACACAGAAAATCTTGTGGCTGAGATTTCCCTTGATGAACGAAATTCCTCCGTAATTATTCCAGGCACTAGGATAAAATTATACCTTCATACACAGCCAGGCAAGGCGATAAGAGGGGAGATATTGTCTGTGACTCCGAAACCTGTTTTGACCGAAAGAGGCATCTATTGTTATCTTATAAGAGTGGCGATGAGTGAAAAGCCGAAGGATCTTATATGCGGAATGCGAGGTGTAGCGAGAGTGGCAGGCGCAAGAGTTTCGCTCGGTTACTACATATTCCGTCACATCATACTTTGGTACAGGAAACTTTGATGGGATGCGAATCATAAACTTGGCTTGACCGATGGATATTCGTGAAGACATAAAAATCAGGGATGAAGGGGGAGGGGGGACTGCACCGACTCAGGAGCAAGAGCTACAAAAGAAGGGGCTTCACACTGGAGAGCTTAGGGACGATCTTGAAATAATTGAAGGCGGCAAAGACGAAAATGGACGCCCTGTATGGGTGATTTCCGACCCAGTAAGCGGGAATTATTATCGGACATCTGAAAAAGATTATCAGATAATAAGATGTATTTCTAGAGATCAGGATCTGGATGAATTCCTCTCCAAACTCAAGGCATCTGGCGTTTTATGTGAGAAGGCCGAAGTCATAAAGATTCTCTCCTTTTTGATGCATAATAACCTGATGAAGACGCCCTACGGGCACTCCGAGCTCAGAGCCCAGCAGACGCGTGAAATGAAGAAAAGGATGTTTTGGCATATACTTCTTTCAACTTATCTCTTTTTTAGGGTGCCTATTTTCTCTCCAGATCGTTTTGTTGTGAAAACGCTGGATTTGGTAACGAGAATCTTCAACCGTTGGACATTGCTCGCGGTGAAAATATTGTCTGCCGTCGGATATCTCGGACTGGTCATGAATTTTAATAAATTTGCTGACGCATTTATAGCATCGATATCATTAGAAGGTCTCTTGCGTTATTCGTTTGCCGTAATAATTATCAAGGTGGCGCACGAGTTCGCCCATGCCTATACAGCGCGTTATTTCGGCTGTAGAGTCCGGAAGATGGGAGTTGCTTTCATCGTTTTTTTTCCCCGGCTGTTCACGGATATCACAGATACGTGGAGGATACCTGACAGGAAAAAGCGTTTTCTCATAGATGGCGCTGGGATAATATGTGAACTTCTGATTGGAGGCGTCGCCGCTCTAGTCTGGGTCAACAGCGGTCCAGGGCTTACAAATACTGTCTCCTACTACGTCTTCGCAGTCAGCATAATGAATACGATTCTGGTGAACGGTAATCCATTCATAAGATACGATGGATATTACATGCTGATGGATCTTGTCAACATAGATAATTTGCAAAGACGTGGCGCCGAGATGGTGTCAGGGATATGGAGAAAGCATCTTTTTGGAATGGAAGTGCAGGATGATCCGGCTCGCGGCTGGCGCAGGAGTTTTCTGGTTCTGTACAGCGTGGGAGCTTTCGTTTACAGGATATTTCTTTATACTTCAATAATACTCATAGTCTATTTTCAATTCGTAAAGGCTCTAGGAATAATACTGCTCATACTGGAAGTTTATCTTCTCGTTCTGAAACCATTTATTACGGAGCTGAGATTTCTCAAGAGCAAGCTCAGTGCCGCTGATTTCAGGAAAGGATTGCCTTTCCTTTGCGGAATGCTGGCTCTCATATTGATACTTGTAATTCCGATGCCGTGGAGAATTTCCGCTCCATGCGAAATTGTCCCCGCAAGATCAGCCATCATATACGCGCCTTCAGGAGGGTTTTTGTCGGAACTCGTCCCAAAGGACGGAGATGTAGTGAAGAAAGGCGAAAAAGTGATGATCCAAGAAGATCCTCTGATCGATTGGAAGATTTCAGATGCCAAGTTGGAAGCTGAAATTGACAAAATCAAGCTTGATCAGGCGGAGGGAGATTTGAAATTGCTTGACCAAATACATGTAATGAAGGAATCTCTCGATGGGACGAATGAGAAATTGGCTGAGTTGGAAAGGAGAAAGAAGGGACTGCTCACCTTGAGCCCGATAGACGGGAATTTTGTTCTGCTGAACCGCCATATAAAAGAGGGCAAATGGTTGCAAAAGGGTGAACTTGTGGGGGAAATATACGATCCTGCTTCGTCTCACGCTGTCGCCTATGTTGAGGAGAAAGATATGAAATTTATAAAGTTGGATTATGGCGTAAGGGTTCTTATCGAAGACAGGCTCAGTTCCTACAAAGGGAAAATTTCAAGAGTCAATCCTATGGCGACGGAATTTTCACCGTCTCCGCTTTTGAAGAATTTCGGAGGTCCAATAATCGTTTACAGGAACCAGGAAGGCGCTTTCATTCCAGTCTCAAACTACTATAGGGTCGAAATCAATCTCAACGATGGCAATCCCGAAGTCGGACGTTCCGGAACCGCGAGGCTCACAAAATTCTCATCGATCGCTGGCAATACGATTAGAAAAACTCTCAGCGTAATGCAAAAAGAATTGAGCTTCTAGTATATGTCCGGTTTTCGGGGGGCTGGTCGTTCATTTTGCTATTTGCGCCAAGGATGTCGCAAGCTACTTTCTAAAAAAAAAGAGCGGGAATACTCCCGCTCTTTTTTTATTATTTGTCTTATATTGAGTTGCATTCAGAGAGGTAGAAAAGACAAGAGATATTCACTCGTCCTCAACAATAATCGGGGTCGGCATCGCTTACGGTATCGGAATTGCTATGCCACTTCGCCCCTCGGACCGGGATCTTAGACTTTGCGGATTCGGCGAAATGTATGTCAAGCCAGCCGCTGATGCTTTACGACCTTTAGGCGGGTTGGAAAACCCGCCCTCCTTTAGGGGCATGCCGTGAAAAGGTAATGCAAGTATTTTTTTTGCATATTTTTTCAAGTTCCTGATTTGTTGCTTTTTTTTGTCTTGCAGCCACTTGGGAGCATGAGGGGAATAACAGCTCCACAGAGCAGGTCAGGAGATAAAACTACAAAACTACAGAACTTCATTTTGCTATTTGCGCCAAGGATGTCGCAAGCTACTTTCTAAAAAAAAGAGCGGGAATACTCCCGCTCTTTTTTTATTATTGGTCTTATACTGAGTTGCATTCAGAGAGGTAGAAAAGACAAGAGATATTCACTCGTCCTCAACAATAATCGGGGTCGGCATCGCTTACGGTATCGGAATTGCTATGCCACTTCGCCCCTCGGACCGGGATCTTAGACTTTGCGGATTCGGCGAAATGTATGTCAAGCCAGCCGCTGATGCTTTACGACCTTTAGGCGGGTTGGAAAACCCGCCCTCCTTTAGGGGCATGCCGTGAAAAGGTAATGCAAGTATTTTTTTTGGGGTAATGCAAGTATTTTTTCGCATATTTTTTCAAGTTCCTGATTTGTTGCTTTTTTTGTCTTGCAGCCACTTGGGAGCATGAGGGGAATAACAGCTCCACAGGGCAGGTCAGGAGATAAAACTACAAAACTACAGAATTTCATTTTGCTATTTGCGCCAAGGATGTCGCAAGCTACTTTCTAAAAAAAAGAGCGGGAATACTCCCGCTCTTTTTTTATTATTTGTCTTAGGATCAGACTGCCATCAATTGTTCGAGGCAAAGATCAACTTCAGATTTGAAAAGTTGATTGCGCTCAAGCAAGCTGTCCTGTTTCGCCATCGTTGAGAACATCTTTTCCATGGCATCTCTTTCAACGGACTGAGATGCCTTCGCTATCATGATCTGTTCTCCGATCTGCTCTTCAACGCCGTTTTCATATATCGCATCTATCAGGATGGATTCTTCAAGTTCGTCCAGTTCCTGACCGAAGGAGAACGAGAAATCGTTCATCGCGAGCATAGGATAGTTCGACACGGAATATGATCCTGATGTCGTAAGTGCATCCGTTTCATACCAGTTATTTGCCAGATCGAGTCCGGCTCCAG
>CAZXAC010000115.1:0-8265 GCA_964638335.1 uncultured Lentisphaera sp.
TACCGACATGGTTGAACAACGGTGTCAATACCATGTTTCCGATAGAAGTCGGAACATGGGATGCGAGCATCGCCTCATGGCGTGAGAAATACGGCAAGGAACTGCGCGGTGTCGGAGGGATGAACAAGAATGTGTTTTCAAAGGATTTCGCGGCCGTTGATGCCGAGATCGAACGTCTCAAGCCGCTGATTGCGCTTGGCGGTTACATTCCATGTCCAGATCACCGCATAGCGCCGGATGCAAAATGGGAAAATGTCCGCTACTACTGTGAAAAATTGCGCGCCATTTAAGCCAGACGCATAAAAGCCAATGTAATGGGGAAGCAGATATGGGCAATAAAGATTTGAAATGGCCTTGCGAAACTAGAGCAGACAGGCCTTGGACCCGTTGGTGGTGGTTTGGCAGCGCAGTTGATCGGAAAAATCTGAAAAGCAGTCTGCAGGAACTTCACGATGCGGGCATAGGCGGAGTGGAGATCACTCCGATATATGGAATTCTTGGTTATGAAGACCGTTTCATAAAATATCTATCGCCCGAATGGATGGATGTTTTTGCTTTTACTGTAAAAGAGGCCGAGTCGCATGGTATGGGCGTGGATATGCCTGCTTGCACAGGCTGGCCTTATGGCGGGCCTGACATTCCGCCTGAAGATTCTGATTCAGTAATCGAAATTCAGGACGACAAGCTGGTCTGCAAGCCCAGCGGTTTCAAGGTCAAGCGGGCGGCTCCTGGCGGCGAAGGTCCTGTACTCAACCCATATTCAACTGAAGCATTGCGCCGATATCTGAAAAGATTTGATGATGCGTTTGCATCTTCCCGCGCACCTGTTCCCCGTACCTTTTTCCATGATTCCTTCGAGTATGAAGCAAATTGTGTTCAAAATTTTGCCAGCGAATTTCGCAAATACTGCGGTTATGAACTACAAGATTACGCCAAGGAATTGATGGGTGATGGCGAGCCTGAGACTGTCGCAAGAGTAAGGGCTGATTACCGTCGAATGATTTCAATTCTGCATCTCCGCTACATTCAGGCTTTGACTGAGTGGACCCATTCCCATAAGAGCATGTCGAGGAATCAGGCGCATGGAGCGCCGGGCAACCTGCTTGACATCTACGCTGCCGCTGACATCCCTGAGACCGAGACATTCGCTTCAATGCCGTTTAAGATCCCTGGAATCAGCCGCGAGACGGCTTTTGTCCGAAGCATTCTTCCAAATCCGCACGTTCAGAAGTTTGCATCTTCCGCTGCACACGTTGCCGGAAAGAAACTCGCATCCAGTGAAACCTTCACTTGGCTCAGGGAGCACTTCAATACATCCCTTGCTCATATGAAGCCGGAGTTGGACCATCTCTTCCTCAACGGCATAAATCATGTCTTCTACCACGGAACCAGCTGCAGCCCTTCTGACATAAAATGGCCGGGCTGGCTGTTCTATGCATCAGTACAGCTGAATCCGCGCAACAGCATCTGGCGGGATTTTCCTGAACTCAACAGGTATGTGACGCGCTGTCAGTCCGTACTGCAGTCCGGAGAGTCTGACAATGATCTTCTGCTATACTGGCCTTTCGAGGACATAATTCATGAACCTGGAAAGGGCTTGTGTTGGCGGCTTACCATGCGTGGCCATCAGGAATGGTTGACGGAAACTCATTTCGGAGAGCTTGCGGTTTCCCTTGACAAGATGGGATATTCCCACGACTATATTTCAGACCGACAGACCGGAGAGCTGGCTGTCTCTTGTGGACTTTTGAAGACTCCTGCTGGTGGAAAATACAGGGCTATACTTGTCCCAAAATGTAACTACATGCCACTTGAAACCATGTCGAAGCTATTGGCTCTCGCAAAGGCTGGTGCGACAATAATTTCCCATTCCTCGCTTCCTGCGGACGTCCCGGGACTGTTCAAACTCGAAGAACGCAGAAGGATGCTTGAACAGACGAAGTCCAGTATAAACATTCCTTCGAATAACAGAAAAGCTGAAGCTCATACGAAATTCGGAAAAGGCCGGATTCTTATAGGAAAAAAAATGGAATCGTTGCTGACCACTGCGAAAATCGCAAGGGAGCCGATTGTTGATTCAGGAATCCGTTTCATCCGCCGCAGGCATGAAAAGGGTATGCATTATTTTATTGCCTGTCTTGGCGGTAAAGGATTTGATGGCTGGGCCAGCCTGAGTTGCGAATTTCGCAGTGCGGTAATTATGGATCCTCTTACAGGCAAGACCGGTGTTGCGAAAATTAGCAGGTCGGGCTCTAAAGGCAAAATACGTCTTAAGTTGAAACCTGGGCAGTCTCTCATAATCCGGACCTTTACCAGGAAAACAGTTTCCGGAGAATCCTGGCGCTATTGTGTTCCGAAAGGGAAGGCCAAAAATCTGACCGGGAAATGGGATGTGACTTTCGTTGAAGGCGGACCTGAGCTTCCTCCTTCATTCTCAAGCAGGCGTCTTGGATCGTGGACCAAGCTTGGAGGCGATGGCTCGGAAAAATTTGCAGGAACAGCAAGATACCGCCTTGAATTTGAATGGCGGTCGAAAGTAAAGTCTGGTGGCTGGATGCTTGATCTCGGAGATGTCCGTGAAAGCGCAAGGGTTTTTCTAAATGGCCAAACTGTCGGCACACTCTGGTCGGTGCCATTTGAGATCAGGGTAGGGGAATTCTTAAAGCAGGGAAATAATGTTTTGGAAATAGAAGTTAGCAATCTGTCTGCGAACCGTATTCGCGATATGGATATTTCCGGTATGCCATGGAAAAAATTAGGTAACATAGGTATGGCTTCCATAAGCTCGAAGAACGGTTTGGATGCTTCAAACTGGCCGATCCGTGAGTCAGGTTTGCTCGGACCGGTACGCCTGATACAAATTGAAAAATGATGTTAATGAATTAAACTAATTGCAATTTATGTAAGTTGAACAGGAATTCTAAAGTGCATGAATCCTCGTGCGGATTTCGAGGTTTCCTAAATACAAAAAAAAGGAGATTAATATGGCTGAGAATGTAGATACTCTTGACCCTTTCGAAAAGAAATTTCTTGATGTTCACCTGGGCAAACCGGCAAACGGGTTTTACTGGGGCGGTTGTGTAGGCAGCCCGTATGAAGAGCCTCGTTTTTACGAAAAAGACGGTAAAAAATATCTCGGGTCTCCTTCCGCAAAAAATATGAGGAGTCGCCAGAAAGATAAGCCGAAAGGCTGGTATATCACCGAATATCACGACCTTGAATATACGGAAAGTGAAGATGGAGAATATGACGTTTTCACCTGGAAGACGCCGCTGGGCACCCTGCAAAGCCGTCTCCATTCTAATCATATTACCGAGTATCCCGTCAAGAGTACCGCCGACCTGGATATCTGGAAGTATGTTTTCCAGCATACCAGCTATCACCTCAATCCTGAGGGAAATTACAAGTACACTAATACCCTGAAAAATTCGCCGGTGCAACGCCTTCTACAGAGTGAGATCGGCATTGAAAACTTTTACTATTTCATGGTGGATGCGCCCGAGAAAATGACCGAATTGATAAACGTCATGCATGAGAGGACGCTCGAGCGATTTGAACTACTTCTTAATTCATTTCCATCTAATCCCTGGATTCTTTTAAGTGAGAACACATCATCTTCAGCAATCTCTCCAGAATATTACGAGAAGTTGACCCTGCCCCATATTCAGGACTACGCAAAGATGGTTCACGGTGCCAATAAAAGGCTCATCATCCACATGTGCGGTCTGCTACGTTGCCTGTTGGATAGTTTTGCCAAGACCGATATGGATGGAATTGATTTGGTCACACCGCCACCTATTGGGGATACCCCCTTTGACCTGGTCAGGAAAAAAATGAAACCGGATTTGTGCATCATTGGCCGCATGAACGCTCAATTATGGATTGGTAAAAGCAAAGCCGAGATACAGAAAACAATCCGGGAAATGATATCAGCGGAATTATTGCAAACACCTTTTTTTCTCGCTTTGACTGGAGACGCCATAGAGAATATTCCCGAATATGATGTCATGGTAGTCCGCGAGGCTCTTTCAACGATGAAATGGTGAAGGAGTGTATAAGAGTTAGCATTAGGCAATTAGTGTCTTAAACAATTTCAACGAGATAGCAATCGCTATTCCGCCGCGGCGGATAATCGGATGAACTCATTTCACGATTGCGAGAATGATTGCGATACATTTATCTTCAAATTATGAAATTCTGTAAAGATAATTTGCCTGGAGATATTGGAAAAACATAACTTTTCAATTACCACATTAAATTATTTGAATTTAAATGCTGTTCCATATAAGGCAATAGATTATGAAAATTAAGTTTCTGGGTACATGTTCCGGCACAGAACCTGTCAGTGGGTTCCGACACGTTTCGTTCACGATCAGCCACGGGGCAAAACTTTTTTGGTATGATGCTGGAGATAACTGTTCATATGCAGCACATCTTGGTGGTCTCGATCTTTTAAAGACGAGAGCGGTTTTTCTTTCACATACGCATATGGACCACGTCGGAGGCCTGCCTAATCTCCTCTGGAACATAAGAAAGCTGAATTCTCTGCCCAGAAAAAAAGCCTCTTTTTCTGGAAAAGTTCTGGATGTTTTTTCGCCGGATCCTAGACTCATGCCGGCAATCCTGAGAATGCTTGAATGTACTGAAGGGGGATTTGCGATAGACTTTGAGATCAGAGAAAAACCGGTTGAGGACGGAGTTATCTTCGACGAGGAAGGATTCCAGGTCGTGGCTGTCCATAATGGGCACATCGGTAAATCCGGAGAAAAATGGCTCTCTTTTTCCTACAAGATAAACTGTGAAGGGAAAACAATTGCATATTCTGGAGATCTCGGTGCAATAGGCGAGATAGATGGAATAGTTGGTGGCGCGGATTTAGTGCTGATGGAGACCGGACATCATAGTCCTCAAGAAGTATGCGTACATTTCAAAAAGATTAAATCATTTTCCGGAAGGCTCGGATTCATTCATCATGGACGCTGGATACTGAATGACTTTCAAGGTGAGCTGAAGAAGGTCAGAGAAATCCTTGGCGAGATGGTATTCTTCGCCGAGGACGGACAGGAAATGGAGTTGTGAGCATGACAACAATTGCTGTACTTGCCGATCTGCATCTGACAGATAAGGACGGAACCATCCAGCACAGGTGCTTGGAATGGGCTGTCAGCAGAATTCGCTCTCTTAAACCTGATGCAATCCTCCTTATCGGAGATATGACTTCATATGGAAGTGGAGCCTCAGCCGAAAAAACAATGAATCTTCTTCGTACCTGTGACGCTCCTATTGTCTCAACTCCAGGGAATGCAGAAAGGAGATGCAAGAAAGACAGAACAGCAGTTTCAATCTTCAGTTCGAATCCGAGTTTTATCAACCATGAGATTGCAATATTGACCGTAGATAGCTCGGAGGACAAGATAACGGATGTGGAACGGGCAAGAGTGGAGAAGGAAATATCGCTTCTTCCAGGCTCAAATGTTATTATGGCAACACATTGCTTGCCCGGCTCACTAGATGAAGACAGCTCAAGATGGATGGGCGATCTTCTGTCAAAAAACAATATAAAATTGCTTCTTTGTGCTCATAATCATCGTGACAGGACACTCGAAAGCGGCAGTACCTTGATCCGGATTGTGCGTGGCCTTGATCCTGAGAAGGCCATAGGCGGACCGCCGTGCATGGCAATCATGAAATATTCCGGCTCGACTTGGAGCATTGAGGATCTTCCATTTCCGGATGCCGATATTTCAGTATGGTCTGCCACTGAAGCGGATAATTTCCTTGAACATCTTGGTCTTGCCTTGATTAACAAAGATGGGATACTGGAAGATATGGATTATGCCATAGCCAACAGGATTCCATGCATTGAACTGCGCCATTCAGCCACGGAACTCGATAAAAAAGAGCTGATTTCAAAAATTGCCGGATGGCGTTCAAACGGAGGGAAGATTCTATCCTGGCATCTGCCAAACATAAAATTTGACGGCAATGGCAGTCTTCTTAATAAATCGGACTGGGACAGTTCTTGCGCGGCCATCCATGATTTAAATTGCCAATATGCCACGTTGCATCCGCCACGGACAACTGCAGGTCAGATGAGGATTGGAAGTGAATCAAGGACTGAGATTACCAAAATGGTTGTAGATTTGATCAATAGACTTCCTCAGGAAGTAATCCTTTCAATCGAAAATCTGCATATGCTTAAAAATGAAGCTAGCGATGATAACAGGGGATTTGGATATGTCTCGGATGAGCTGACCATCTTCCTTGAGGAACTGAAATCAAGACTGAATCCTAGTCGGCGCGTTGGAATTCTGCTGGACTGCGGGCATGTCCGCAACAATGGAATATTTTCCACCCTTCATCCGCTTGGAGACTGGTTCAGCGATGTGGGAAAGCTGACTGTCGGATACCACATTCATCAGGTTATCGCCAAAGTAGATGGCAAGACCAATCATTCCGGGATAGAAAGCATATATGGTCCGCTTATATCTTATGCGGGCTTTTTTCAGGCATGGCGAACTGGAATTATAAATCGTTGCCCTGTTTTCATCGAAGTCAGAGGTCAAAAGGAACGATATTCCTCATATGAGAACATAAGAAAAATACTTGACAGATCTTGAGATGTTGATCCCCCATTAGCCTAATTTTTGCGCTTGTGGCAGAAAAATGTTTTGGTTTTGACCTTGATTAAGATAGGAGAATATAAATGTTGAAAGTCGCACGAAGATTCGGAATTCTGCTGGGGCTCCTCCTGATTGCCGTCAGCTCATTCGCCCAGACAGCAGGGACGCCGGATTCCAATGAAATGATCCTCGTTGAAAACGGTGCGAGTCTCGCACCGATAATCTTGCCGAAGGAAGCAACCTTCTTCACCAAGATTGGCGCGAAGGATCTAGCGGAATACATCGGTAAAGCTAGCGGCGTGAAACCGGAAATCATTGAAGGCGCGCCGGATCCTGTTCCGGAGCATGCAATCTGGGTTGGATATCAAGCCAAGCTGAAAGAGCTTTTCCCGGATACAGATTTTAATTTCAAAAATCCTGAGGAGATTCTGATAAAGTGCGATGGCAAAAACCTTGCTATCGTCGGACGGGATGTCTGGGATGAACAGATTGTCAAAAGCGTCATCAAGGCAGGTAAAAGGGGACAGGGTTTTCTGTCATCTCATGGAGGATTCGAGTTCGCAAATCGGGATGTGGAAGGATATCAATTCGAGTATGGAACTGTAAATGCTGTATACACTTTCCTGCAGGACAATCTTGGAGTCCGCTGGCTTTGGCCCGGAACAGATGGAGAAGTAGTTCCAAAGCAGGCAAGAATTGCCTTGAAGCCTTTTGAATACAGCTATCATCCAAAGCTCCGCAGCAGATTCGGAGTGTTTGTCCCTGTCGCCCTTTGGAGGCAAGGTGGAGCGCCAGGCGACAGCAGCGGTGACTGGGTACGCAGGCAGCGCATTCAGCTCGATTCACTGTATGTGCCAAGCTGTCATGCCTTTGGCGATTGGTATGAGCGTTTCCACGAGACTCATCCGGAATACTTTGCACTTCAGCCCGATGGAAAAAGGGAGTGGTATGGAAAAGAATTGTATAACGCAAAAATCTGTCAATCAAATCCAGCTGTATGGGATCAGTGGCTAAAGGATGTAGAAGAACAAATTGCTAAAAATCCCCAACTCAAAGTCTTTCTCGCCGAAATGCCGGATGGCTACGGTACGGGAAACTGTCTATGCGAAAAATGTCGTGCCTGGGACTCCCCTGAAGGCGAGCCAAGAATATGGACGTATTCACATAAAACAAATGCTTCAACTGTAGCTGGGGTATCGTTGTCTGACCGACAGGTGACTTTCACCAACATGCTGGCCCGCAAGCTAAAGGAACGATTTCCCGATAAAGACTACAAGGTATCTATGCGCGCCTACGGGTTGCACCGGAACGTTCCGGTAAAGGCCGTCCCAGACGACAATGTCATCATAGCGAATGTGGCAAACTGTTTTGCGGATCTTGACATGGTTGATTTAGCTTCTCCTTCTCGCAAAAAGTCAATTGATCAGTTCGATGCCTGGTCCAAGTTGACCAAGAACCAACTATGGCGTTCAAATATGGGTAATATGGGAAATGGCGAACCAGCACACTGGGTCACAGGCGGTCCTCCACATACCACGAAAGCAGGTGAGATTTTCAAAAGGATGTCCGACAAGGGAATACTTGGAATCGTAATTGACCAGGTTTGGTTCTACTGGGGAACGCAGGGGCCGCAGTATTATCT
>CAZXAC010000116.1:0-8264 GCA_964638335.1 uncultured Lentisphaera sp.
GTGAATATATTACGTCCGTAAAGATGGTAAAAGGTGTGAAAGTTGCCGTTTGGCCATATTATATTGTCTTTGCTGATATACTCCAATATGATTGCGTCTGGCGGGATTTCGTTGGAAAGTGCAAGCATTCGCGAGAGCGGTCTCGCATTATATTTCCCTTTTTCCTTATTGAAGGATACTGGATCATCTGGCATAGGAATGCCAGGGAGAATCTCAACTTTTGCGCCAAAATAGGCTGCAATATTTGTAGCCGCCTCCTGAATATTTTTAATCTGTGGATCACCAATGGGCTGAATGTAAATCTTGTACTCTTCGGGGAATTCCCTAACTTGAGCAGCAGTTTTCCATTCGGCTTTGTCCTCGTCAATATCTCCAATCTGCTTCTTCAGCTCGAGACATTCTGCCTTCCAGTTATCTTCAATCCAGTCCGAAGTCTTACCGCGGCTCTCCTTGATCAACGCATTTATGATAACGGCCGCCCTCTGCTTGTCTCCTTTTTTGATGCAGGCTTTTGCAACCTTGACATAAAATCTCTCATCCCGTCTCTTTGAAAACGAGACATTGGCCTCGAAATATTTTATGGTGTTTTCAAGGCCCTCCAATTTCTCCATCAGGTAGAGCAATCTTCCATACATATCCACGGAATCGCGCAACCTTCTCTTCAAATATTCAATCTCCCTCTTTTCATCACCGCTCATCCTGCAGGTTTCAATCTGGCGTGTGTTGATGCCGGGTTCATACCAGTAAAGCTTGTCGAAACATTCAAGAGCCTTATCGTATTCCTTCAGATCCACGTATACGCAGGCCCTGATGATATGATAACTGTACGCAAGCTTTTCGTTTGGATCTAAAGCATTTAAATTCTTGCGTGAATGAGTTAAATCTATATCCCTTATTTGGGGATATTTTTCAAGCAGGCTGTCGGCCACCTTCATCGCCTCATCATATTTTCCATTCAATCTTTTGGCTTTTGCCAGGAATCCATAAAAATCATCGAACTTCCCTATTTCTATTGGTGTTGGATTGACCTTGAGCAACATAGTTTCCGTTTTTTCCACGAAACGACTAAAAACGTCGGGAAACTCCTTCCGTAGCTGCTCGCTGTCGACTACGTTGCACATCCTCGAAGCTATCATAAAAATGAGCTCTTGATCATCATTGGCAAAATAAGATGCCGAATCCAAGAAATTTAAGCGGCATATCAGCGGTTCCACCAGGTCGGAATACCCCCTATATAACAACTGTTCCCTGATTGCATTATCAACGCCCAGGTAAAGCCGGGCTTCTTTTTGACGTCCCTCCTTTGTCGAATCCTTTAGGATGGGAGCTTCATATTTGTACTTTAAGAATTCCAAAACTTCTTCTGAGACCTTCTTATCAATTGTCTGGCTGTCGCATATCAGCGACCGGCTGTCCAATACCACTGAAGTCCTTCCGTCAACCAACAGGAGATCCACACGCAGGGTATTGGTTTTCTCGTACGATTTACTTACAGTTCCCATTATGATCTTGTCGGAACCCACGATTTTCGCAAGTGCTCCGGCGAAACCTTCAGTTGCACCGGACAGGGAAGATATTTTCATTTCTGACAGTTTTTTATCCATCTCAGTATGATCGACGATGGCCCTTAGCCTGCCTGCTTCCTGCAGTGCGAGTTCCACTTTTATGGAAAGTTCCCTGTCGGGTGGCATCTTGAGCTTATTTTTATCTTCAAGCCTAGAGAACGGCATTACAGCCCATGTTTCTTCGATTTTTCCTTCGTACACATCACAGCTAGTTTTTTTCCTTAGATTCAAATCTTTTGCAATTCTCTCGGATATGACTCCTGAAAATTTGTCCGGTGGCATCACATCATATTCCGTTATTCTAGAGGTCCTGAAATTGGCTTTATTCCCCTGATTGAGATTTGTTTCAACAATCACAAAATCAACATTCACATCCCGCTTTTTGCGCCACTTGCCCCAGTCACAATATCCGGTAATCGCATAATCAGCGGCAGGAATCGCATTTATTGCACTGGCGGCGTCCTTGTTAATCCCTGAGATATCATTTATATATTTTTCAACCGCCATGTCATATCCATTTGAGCGGCTTAGCACCGTACAGTCATAATTGCGGACAAGGTCTGATACAACCCTGTCCCTAAGTGCAATTAAGGAGTGTGTCGTCTCAGAGAACTTTCCGAAATTGTTTGCGAAACCGCCTATGGCAATCACCGGTGAACGGTCAGAACTGTCAGTCTGGGATGACAAATTAATGGAGAACATTATTGTAAGTGCGATAAGGAGAAAAGACTGACGCATAAGGCACCTTGAAATTTTAATTGTTCTGAGCTTGGAATATCAAATCGGCACGTCACACAATTTTCGTAGGGGCGATGAAACTGCCCGCCCGATGAGCCTCCAGGGATATTGGGCATACGGACAGGCACATCGCAATTTGAGATATCAAAGTATTCGAAATGAATATTGTCCATTTGGAATATGGCATTTTAATGCAAGCTACCGATCTTTCCTTTACTTCTTCTCATTCCATTTCTGAGCCAGCTGGAGAAGGAAGGAATCAGCGAGTTTCTGAGCTGCCTTCTGGATTGCCTTTTTGCCTGCAACGGATTCGGAGAGATCCGTATCGCCCGCATATGCGCTTTCGGAAAGGATTATTTCGCCGTCGGAAGTCCTGATCGCCTTGATCTCGATCCTTGCACGACAGCCCTTGAATTCGCCGACTGTTGCCCCAAGTTCGGATATTGCTTCACCATAGATCAGAATTTCCGCGCCTTTTTTGGCAGCATAGTCGCTGGCAGTTTTCTTATCTTTGAAGATCCCAGTTGCGTTTGATGGGTCATTGCGCATCATTACTGTGTATTCCGAATCTATCACCTTGAACTTGCTGTCGATGAGCCTTTTGACGATTTCAGTCTCTCCGGCGGGATCAATGAGCATCGCCTGCCTGACATGCATCTCGGGAATGATCACGGTAACGACAGGGCGTTTAAGATCAGCCGGGATTTCCCTCTTGGCCTTATCATCGGCAATTGCCTTGGCTTCTCTTTCCTTGTCGGCATTGAAGTTCAGTATTAGCTTTTCAAGATTTACTGCAAGGGATTTTCCAGCTTCCACCGCATCGTTCTTGTCCTGCATCTGGGCGTAGGCGAGTTTAGTAACGGTGCTTTCAACATCTATTACTTTTACGATAATCATGTTCTTATCGCCCGATTTGCTGAGCTTTCCCCAGCAGAAATATTTGGCACCAACTATCTTTCCGAGTTGTTTTGCCGATTCGGGACTAAGCATGCCCTGTTCCCCAAGCTGAATCTCCTTCAGAGCATCTTGCAGTTGTTTTCTGTCAACAAGAGTGATGTTTTCAGACATTGAAAGCTCGGCCTGCATCACATCTGAGATTATCTGCTGTTCCGAAGAGAAATCAGGAGACGCCGAAATCTCTGAGATTGCCACGACGGTCTTTGCAGGCATGTCCGCCTTTACGGTGATTGAAGAGAGAAGAAGCGCGGCGCATAAGCAAACAAGACTTGTTTTCATGTAGTCCCCTTTTGGATTTATTTTTATGCCGACAAACTATTCGATTTAATTTATATTGGTACCAAGCAAATACAAGCAAAGCACACCCAGCCAGCATATCTCATAAAAATCATCAGAAAAACATAAGGGGTCATTGCTGTTCCAAACGATTCCATCGGTATCCTGTTTGAGATAAAAACATAAAGTTCAAACTTGCTGGTTGTAGCTAGGATATAAAAAAAGCGGGACCGGATTTCCGGTCCCGCTGAATTATCACTAAGATCGTTTTTCGATCTTGTTTACTTTGATATGTGGACTATGAGATCCACGCATTTGCATGAATATCCCCATTCGTTGTCATACCAGGCAACAACTTTGAGGAATGTATCATTGAGCGCGATTCCCGCGTTCACATCGAATACTGATGTGCAGGTTTCACCGATAAAGTCAGACGATACAACGTCTTCATCGGTTACGCCGAGGATTCCCTTCATCGGACCAGCGGCTGCTTTCTTCATTGCCGCGACTACATCTTCATATTTCGCCGGCTTCGCAAGCTTGCAGGTCAAATCCACAACTGATACGTCAGCTGTCGGCACGCGGAATGCCATTCCGGTGAGTTTGCCGTTAAGTTCAGGAATTACCTTGCCAACCGCTTTCGCCGCGCCAGTACTGGACGGTATGATATTGAAAGCCGCGCCTCTGCCGCCTCTCCAGTCCTTCTTGGAAGGGCCGTCAACGGTCTTCTGCGTCGCTGTTGTGGCATGTACAGTGGTCATCAAGCCTTCAACAATTCCAAAATTGTCATTCAAGACTTTCGCTACCGGAGCAAGACAGTTTGTAGTGCAGGAAGCGTTCGAGACTATCGTTTCGCCCTTGTATTTGTCGTGGTTCACGCCCATAACAAACATCGGAGCATCTTTCGAAGGAGCTGATATCACCACTTTCTTGGCGCCAGCCTTGATATGCGCTTCGGCCTTTGGAATTTCGGTAAATACCCCGGTAGATTCAAGGACCACGTCAGCCCCGCAAGCCTTCCATGGAATTTCTTCCGGCTTCATCGCGGCATACACATTTATTGATTTTCCGTTCACAACGAGCTTTCCTTCCTTCTCGCAGACTTCTCCCTTGAAGCGTCCGTGCACGGTGTCATACTTGAGCATGTATACCATGTATTCCGCGTCGATAAACGGGTCGTTTATCCCGACGATTTCAACTTGCTGATTTTTCAGTGCGGCTCTGAAGAAAAGACGACCGATTCTCCCGAATCCATTGATTCCAACTTTTACTGCCATTTTTGCCTCCGTTATTTCTTTGATTTAAAAAATGTGTTTTGACTGGAAGTCCTGATTATAGTGCGGACGAAAAAAAAGTCAAACGGAAAAAAGAAAAATCTAATCCCTTCACGCAGCTTGAATCAGGCTCCCAAATCACGCATAAGCTTGGCGACAGCCAGATTCTTCGCCTTCGCCTCCACATCTATTGTGGCATGGATATCTTTCCAAAAATCAGGAAAGTCCTTCACATCTATGTAGTCCGAATGCTCTCTGGCGCCGGGACTTCTCGAAGACGATATGTGGAAATACGGCTCCTGCCCGGGACGGAATCTCTTCCAAGACTTCACACATAGCTCCGTAGCCTTTTTTTCAGAAAGTGAATCCCGATTGCACCTGTGATGATGTATGTCGTATACGAAAGGAATTCCTATCGAGGACGCAAGCTCCTCAACATCCGAAGGAGTGTAGATTATGTCATCGTTCTCGATCGTTATCAGAGAGCGTGCAAATGATGAAAGCCTTTTGAAATTCTTTCTAAAACGTAGAAAGGTTTCTTTTTTCCCTTCGTATCTTCCTCCGACATGAATATTTACCACTTCAGCTCCGATCATTTCCGAAAGCGAACTTTGATATTCAAGCTCCGCTATGGAGCTCTTCACCACGTCCTCACGCGGAGATGAAATTATGACAAACTGGTCAGGATGAAAACTCAGCCTGATATCATTATCCCTGGCAAAAGTCCTGCAATCAGAAAGAATGCTCTCAATTTCTTCCCTGTCATTCAAATCCTTCAGTTGATATCCGACTTCCGGATGGGTATATAGCGGGAAAAATTGGGAATTGACTCTGAAAGCCCCGATTTTGAGACGTTTTAAAGTTTTGAGTGCGGCAAGCAGATTCTTCGAATTGGAAAGGCATATCTCGGAAATCTGCGCGATGCCTTGCTTTTTGTCAAATTTCCTCAGGTTGCTCGCGTAGGCAATTCTGAATTTCACCGCTTCATCTATGAAAATACAGCAGAGTCCAAGCCGGAAAGATAGAGAAGACGATTTTTTATTTTGAGGCATTATTTGTGTACGGCGGTAATAGATTCAAATCAAATTTTCTTTGGCGTACGCGACTGCATTGGAGAATATCTTTACGCCATCGCCATCTTTCCCAAGACAGCCTTTTATCTTTTTCACCGTCCAATCAGGTGCATTGTATGGCGAGAGGTATGCCTCTGGATGCGGCATTAAACCGAAGATTCTCCCGCTCTCATCGCATATCCCGGCAATATTCATCGTGGAACCATTCGGATTGAAAGGAAAACCGGCCGACACATCCCCTGCCTCATCACAATATTGCAGACAATAAAGATTCTTCGATATGATCTTTTTCATCACAGCATCATCGGCGACAAGCTTCCCCTCCCCGTGCCTTACCGGCAGGCGAAACATATCAAGCCCTTTGGTGAATACGCAAGGAGATTTGGGATTCGCCTTCAGATGCACCCAGTCGTCCCGGAAGAGTCCGCTGTCATTGTGCGCGAGAGCCACCTGCTGGACAAAATATTTGCCTCCAAGCGCGGGAAGAAGTCCTAGCCGGCTGATTGTCTGAAACCCGTTGCATATACCAATTATCAGTTTGCCGTCGGCAATGAATTTTTTGAGAGCATCCTTCATCCTGAATTTTATCCTGTTAGCCAGAACAGTTCCTGCGCCGAGATGATCTCCAAAGGAAAATCCGCCGATGAAAGCGAATATCTCAAATTCGTCCAAAGCCCTCTCTCCCGAAAGCAGATCGTTGAGGTGTATCTTTTCCGCCAACGCCCCGCAATGATTGAAGGCCGCCGCGGTTTCATTCTCGCAATTCAGCCCGAAACCTGTCATCACAAGGACTTTCACTTTCTTAGTCTTTTTCTTATTCGCCATGAGGTTTTCCGCCCTCTTCTGTTTTTAAAATTTGACTCAAACAATATATTTACATCACAAAAAAGCAATCGCAGTGCGTAATTTAAGGATTTCAACATTAATATCCATTCGAAAATTCTCCTGAAATTGACTTCAGCTTTCGCGCTGGTCCTAATATTCGTTTCGTGCGCGAAGAAAGAAAGCATTACAATCTTCTCCGCCGCGGGAATGACTCCCGTCCTCGAAAAACTCAAGACTTCATTCGAAGAAGAAAATCTAAAACTCTTTCTTGAGATGAGCGGAAGTCAAGTGGCATGCAGGAAAATAAGCGAACTCGGAAGAGAATGCGACATAATAATATGCGCGGATAAGAATCTCTTTTCCTCGCTCCTCAGAGAACAAGTGCAATTCAGGCTTGATTTCGCCTGCGACGAAATAGTCCTAGCTTTCGGATCCCTTGCGAAATTCGCGGATGAAGCTGAGAAATCTCCCTTCAGGGTGATAATCGAAAAAGATGTCAGACTCGCAAGAGCAGATGAAAATCTCGCCCCAATAGGATATATGACGCTTTTTACATGCATCCTTAAAGAAGAATCCGATCCGAAGGGAGCTTCCGGCCTTACTGACGCGCTTAAGAAAAAAAGTGTCTACGTGACAGACGATGTAATGAGCATTGTACCATATCTGAAATCAGGACAGGTGGATTACGCCTTCGTATTCAAATCAACCTGCATTGCCAACGACATCAGATATGTGACTCTTCCGCCGGAAGTGAACCTGGGTGATTACAAGAGGGATTACAGCTCGGCAAAAATATACGATATCCCTAAAAAAGGCTCCGTATCCGTCGCATCCCCGGTGGTCTTCAGCCTTTCAATACCAAACTCATGCAAAAATTTCCCCGCATCTGCGAATTTCGCAAAAATATTGTCATCATCTGAAGAAGTTTCCGACAAAGGTTTCCGCCCTCTATCTCCGGCAGTCTTCCACGGGGAAAAAAGCATATACGACAAATATTTCGCGAAATTCGCAAAATACGCCGGAGAGGATTTCTAATACCAAACTTTTCAATCGCCATCGCCGTCGTAAATTGCCCGCAACACAAAAAGTCCACCGGTAGACTTTAATATAAACAATTAATAATTAAGAATTTGCTACTAAAAATTTTCACACCGTAAGCACTTTTTTTTCGCATTTTAACATTAAAAAACATTGTTATTTTCTGCGCATCGATGGAGTTCTTTAATATTTCTATTGAATTCTCAATTGTTAATTATCAATTCTTAATTGCTAATTGTTAATTCTTAATTGCCCCCCCAGCTCGCCCATACTGGCGCCGATTATTCTCAAAAACTTTTCCCGCTTATTGTTTTTTTATATATACCTTAGATATTAAACGCATAAACAAACAACAGCACCCAGTGTTTCTCTCTCCCTTCTAGCTCTGGGAGAGAAGGGTAAGGGTTTAGGGTTCGGTGCAACACAGAATATATCGGAGATATTGGAATTATGAAAGACGAAATGAAGAAGCCATCTTCCCAGATCCTCGTATATGCCGCTGAGGATGGTCAGATCAA
>CAZXAC010000117.1:0-5487 GCA_964638335.1 uncultured Lentisphaera sp.
CACTGGACTTTATGGCAGCCAGACCGAACGCGGCCCGGGCAATGGTTATGACTGGCCGGATTATCACAAGACCATGCCGCAGGCTTTGCAGAAGGCCGGATATCATACTGCGATAATTGGGAAACTCCACGCATTTTCCGGTGGGACATTGGCCAAGTACAATCTTAACGATCTTGAAAAACACAGTCACGTCTGGGGATTTGATACGGTATATGAATGTTCCGGAACCGGAATGTGGTCCCATATAAGTAAAAATGCTTCGAAACACGGAATAAAGGGCTGTCATTACACGGATCATTTGCGCAGCAGGGGGATTTATGAAAAGGCGCTTCAAAGCGATGTTGAAAGGCAGGAGGCGTTACATTCAAATAACGGCATTGAACCCTACCGCAAAGGGGTGATAGAGGACATTGGCGACACTCAGGACGGTTTTGTTGTAAAGGAAATCTGTAAATTTGTAAAAGATTACGATCAGGATAAGCCGTTTTTCCTTCATGCATCATTTACCTATCCTCATTATCCGTTGGATGTGCCCCCCGATTATTTCAATTTGTTCAAACCCGAAGATATGCCACCGCCAATCGGGGTAAATGATTCCGGGCAGATCCGCCTATGGCAGGAAAATCGCGCCATGTATATGGCCCTGGCAACAATTGCCGACGAGCAGATAGGTAAGCTTATGAAGGCTCTCGAGGACAAGGGAATTCTTGACGACACGGTAATTATTATGACAACTGACCATGGCGACATGCTGGGAGATCACTGCCTGCGCCACAAGTTACATCCTCAAGAGGGATCTTCGCGGACTCCGATAATCGTGCGATATCCAAAATTTATTCCGAAGTCCATTACTCTTCCCGGTTTGGCGGAATCCGCAGATATCCCGCATACAATCTTGGAGATTGCTGGATTATCTGCCGAGGATCGCAAGAAGGCTCTTCCGGCGTCGCCAGGTTTGTCTTTCTGGGATTATTGCCGGAACGGAGGGGAAAAATTCCGTGACAGCGCCTTCTCGGAAGTGAGAGGTGAATCAAAGATGCTGAGGATGGGTGATTGGAAATATACAAGGTCGCCCGGAAAAGGCGGATTCCTATTTAATTTGGCGGAAGATCCTTACGAACAAAAGAATTTGGTTGACGCCCCGGAATGTTCAGCCAAGCTGAAGGAAATGCAGGATGCCCTTATAGATCGCATGGCGTCCCTCAGGATCCCGCCACTGCAGGGCAAGTTCCGCGGGGACGAAATAATGAGCAAAATAAAGTAGAGATGCTTTTATGGAAAAGAAAAATGAAAGACCCAATCTCATATGGATTTTCGGAGATCAGCACCGGGCCCAGATGCTGAGTTGTAATGGGGATCCCAACCTTTGTACCCCGAACATAGACAGACTTGCCGCCAACGGAGTCAATTTTGAGAACGCCGTGGCAGGATTCCCTCTTTGTTGTCCATTCAGGGGTTCGCTTTTGACCAGCCGCTATCCTCACGAATGCGTGCCCGGAAACAAATACCTAATGCCTCCGGAAATGCCGACTGTTGCGCACGCCTTCAAGGAAAACGGATATCATACAGCATACTTTGGCAAGTGGCACCTCGACGGATTCAAAGAAGGCAAGGAAGGAAGGGCGGCATTCCATGTGGTTCCGCCGGAAAGGCGCGGGGGCTTCGACCATTGGGTGGGCTACGAGAACAATAATGCCCAATGGGATTGCTGGGTGCACGGCACTGGAATCGAAAAACCGGTACGCCTTCCCGGATACGAGACCGACAGTTTGACTGACATTTTCATCGAACACATAAAAGGACGAAACGGGAAAAAACAAGGCAAGCCTTTTTTTGCCGCCCTCTCGGTACAGCCACCGCACGCTCCATATGTCGCTCCAGAGGAATGGATGCGCCGCCACAACCCCACGACCATCCAATTAAGACCTAATGTGCCGAACATCAAATCTGTTGAACCAGCCGCCCGCAGAGAAATTGCCGGAGCATATGCGATGGTGGAAAATCTCGACTGGAATGTAGGACGCATAATTTCTGCCCTTCAGGAATCGGGCTTGGCGGATAACACATACATAATATTCTTTTCGGATCATGGTGACATGCATGGTTCGCAAGGTCAGTTTCGCAAGACTCTTCCTTTTGAGGAGTCCATCCGCATTCCTTTTATAATAAGCGCCGCAGGTTCTCTCGGAACCCGCTATATTACACCGTCGTCCCGCTGCCCAGAACTCATCAACCACGTAGATATAGCTCCAACATCTCTGGGCCTTTGCGGTATAGAAAAACCATCTTGGATGCGTGGCTTTGACTACTCGGGATTCGCGAGGAGATCGGGCTCGTTCGGAACAGAGACCCCGGACTCGGCCTACATACAGTGCGTTGATCCCTCGGAACGTGCTGGAGGCATTCGTCCTTGGCGCGGCATTGTCACCCGTGACGGATGGAAATATGTCTGTCTGGAAAATCAGCCTTGGCTGATGTTCAACCTGAAAGACGATCCTTACGAGCAGGCAAATCTGGTATTCAGCTCCAAAAAAAGTAAAATCCGCGCAGAACTGCACGAGCGCCTGCAAACTTGGATCTCTGAACTCGGGGATAATTTTGTAATGCCTAAATCTTAAAAATAAAAAGGAGTTTTAATGACAACACCTATCGAAGAGTATCTGAAGAAACCGGCTGATTATGCGTCTCTATTGAAGGAAGCTTTGGTCCCTTGTCCCCCAAACTTGTCACCGGGCGCGGAATATGCCCCGGACAAGCGGTATTTTCAGGGAATTCCTGCTATTGAGCGCTCTCCCGGCGGGCGGCTTTGGGCGGCTTGGTATTCTGGGGGGCAGGGTGAAAGCTGTTTCAACTACGTAATTCTTGTCACTAGCGGAGATGACGGGGAAACTTGGTCGGATCCAGTGCTTGTAATTGATCCTCCGGGAAAAGTGCGCGCCTGCGACGAGGCTCTTTGGATTGATCCCGAAGGCAGACTTTGGCTGTTCTGGATGCAGTCTCATACACTTCACGACGGACCGTGTGGAGTTTGGGCAATAGTTACGGATGAACCCGACAAGGCCAACCCTTCTTGGTCTGCTCCACGTCGCCTTGCGGACGGAGTCATGCTGAACAAACCTACGGTGCTATCCAGCGGAGAGTGGTTGCTCCCGATAGGCCACAATGGTACGAAGATGATCGCTAATGAAAAGCGGATGTTGCCGAAATGCTACCAGAGCGATATTCTCAATCTGATGACCGAAGAAGAGAAGCGTGTCGTGAACGAACGCGCCAAGGCAAATGTATTCGTATCTAGGGATAAAGGCAGAACTTTTACCGAACTTGGAGGTGTAGCAACGCCAGAGGAGTTCAAAAACCACAATGAACACATGATCGTCGAGTTGAAAAACAGAAGCCTCCTGATGCTGGTCCGTACCAATTACGGAATAGGGAAAAGCATTTCGAAGGACGGGGGAAAAAATTGGTCGCCAGTAGTGGAATCAGGAATCCCCCACCCAGCATCGAGATTTTTCCTGCGCAAACTCAAATCGGGGAATTTACTGCTTGTCAAACACGGAACAATGAAGGTGGAAGATAAATCAGTAGAACCTGCCAAGTTAAGGCGTGATAATCTTACCGCTTATATTTCCGATGACGATGGATGCACTTGGAAGGGAGGCCTTGTACTTGAAGAAAGAGTATGCAGTTACCCAGATGGAGTCCAGGGAAAGGATGGAATGATATATGTCATTTATGATCTTGGCAGGCGGAAAGAAAAAATGATCCTCATGACGCGTTTCACCGAAGATGACGTGCTGTCTGCGAAGTTCGCAAATCCGCGTTCGCGACAAAGGATGCTGGTGAATCAGGCGACCGGAGTGATCACCGAGGAGATCAGCTGGGAGCGCCTGCGGATACAGGACGGCGAAAAGGAAAAACTTATATACACCGGAATCTAAAATAAAGGACAAGAAAATGACAATAGGGAGAACTGCGTTTCTCAATATCGCCGGCATGAGCGCTGCCTCCGCTGTCGCTTGTTCATTTGCAACATCCACGCTGGATGCTTCAGAACAGGAAGCATCAAAGCCAAACGTAATACTTGTAATGACGGATGACCAGGGGTGGGGCGATGTAGCCTACAACGGGCATCCAACATTGAAAACTCCCAACTTGGACGCAATGGCGGCCTCAGGAATTCGATTTGACAGATTTTATTCCGCAGCCCCGGTTTGCACCCCGACCCGTGCCAGTGTCATGACTGGCAGAAATCCAAACCGTTATCACTGTCCTAGAGTGGGATATCCCCTTAGAAAACAGGAATTGACATTGGCCCAAATCATGAAGCAAAATGGATATGCGACTGGTCATTTTGGCAAATGGCATCTTGACGGTACCGGAGACAACAAGCCGATACTTCAGGACAACCCTCTGAATCCCGGCGTTTTTGGCTTTGACAGATGGTCCTCTTCAAGCAATTTCTTTGATATTGATGGAAAACTTGGAAGAAACGGAAAGCCTTTCAAGCTTGAAGGAGACAGTTCCGTGGCGACCGTCAAGGAGTCCCTTGAGTTTCTCAAGGAATGCGTAAAGGATAAAAAACCTTTTTTCTCAGTGGTCTGGTTCGGTTCTCCGCACATCCCGCATAGGGCCGCGGACGAAGACAAAAAACTTTACGAAAATTGCACGGAGGAACAAAAAAATTATTTTGGCGAGATAAGCGGAATTGACAGGGCGGTAGGAATCATTAGAACAGAATTGCGCAATATGAACATAGCTGATAATACAATACTTTGGTTTTGCTCTGACAACGGAGGAGATTTCGATAAGGATTCTGTCGGCAATCTTAAGGGCGGCAAAGCCAGTCTGCATGAAGGAGGAATCAGAGTTCCGGGCATAATCGAGTGGCCGTCGCTAATAAACAAGCCAAGAACAACTGCCATGCCGGCTTTTACAAGCGATATAATGCCAACAGTTCTCGAGGCTGTGAACGCCAAAGTTCCTAGTCCGGTACTGCCTCTTGACGGAATCAGCCTTATGCCCCTTATAAGCGGCAAAACGGAAAAACGCGATAAGCTGATGTTTTTCTGGTACGGAGAACAATATGCCGTGATGGATGATGCTTACAAACTCTACCTCTCAACAAAAAAAGGGAATGAATCTCCGTCTCTTTATGACATCGTCAACGACCCAAAGGAAACTAAAGATATATCTGCGGAGAAAAAGGAAATAACTCAGGAATTCAAACAGAAACTTGATGAATGGGTTGCGTCCGTAAAGTTGAGCCAGGAAGGAAAGGATTATCCTGAAGGGAAGCTTACAAGCCCTGACTTTGAACCGAAAAAAAAGGGCAAAAAAGCAAACAAAAAGGAGTAGAAGAATTGAATAGGAAATCTACGCCAGCTCAAGTCTTAGGCAATATAAAAATTCCAGATGAATGGACTGTATTCGCGCCATGCGATCCAAGGGCGCCACAGCTTGATGCTGATTTATTGAGCCGCATCCCGG
>CAZXAC010000117.1:5587-8262 GCA_964638335.1 uncultured Lentisphaera sp.
TCTCGATAGGCTTGTGGAGGGGAATATCTACTCGCCACCTTCGATCAACGATCACATCGTGAATGTCCGTCTGAAATCCGATAGGAATATCCTTGCCATCTTGTTTATGAACGGTCTTTGCGATGCTGTTCTTGCGTTGGGCGGTCCCGAGGATCTCCGCCGTGGCGATTTCAAGTCAATAGTGCCCCCAAAGAAGAAACTTGGAGATTTTGACGCCAAGGATATTTATGAGATCTATCCTCCGGATCCAGAAGCTCCTATCAAATGGATTGCTCCAGAAAAATTCGATCCCAGGCTTCCAGATCTAGGATTCTCACATCTGAAAGGCGTGGAACATGTTGAGATATTCCATGCTCTGCCGAGCAAGGCGGCCATTGAAGATGGTGGCAATGGAAAATATGAAAGTCTGCGTCACGGAACCTGGAACCATGGTCCGCTTCTGCTCCAGTTCAAGAATCATCTTATCGCCTTTTGGAACAGCCATGCGCTGGACGAGGGAGGCCCAGGTTCAAGGCCACTGGGGAAATTTGGAAAAATTCTCGACGAAGAAGGCAATGTTGACTGGGGTGGCGATGAAAATCTTTTTGAAGCAGCGCCGCCAGCGGTCCCTGTAAGACGCCGCAGGATCGAAAGCGGGACAGAAAAAGTAAATTGCGTTCAAACCCGTAAAGGGTTCCACATCATCGAAGGGAGACTTTTCTTCTGCGGAAATTTGATAGCTTTACATGGCAAGTCCTCGGACAGTTCAGTTTTCTGGGACGGGGCAATCAAGTTCGGAGAAACAATCCCATCTAGGAGTTTCCGTGCCGGACCCGATGCTCTTGCGCTCGGCGGTCAGAACCTGCGATGGGAGTTGGGTGTTGATTTCTACCAGGAATGGGACATTGTCGACGGCAAACTAAAGACGATTTCTCCTCTCTACAGATCAGGAGAAATTCCAAAGACTATTTCCATGACCCCCGATCTTACAATGCCAGTAGAGCCATTTACCGAAGCATTTCAAAATGCCGTGCCATTTGCAGACGCTCCCTGCGAAATTCGCAGACTCATAAAAGAAGGAAAGAGAATTTCACCTGGGCGCCCCTTGAAATATCCTCCCGGCAAAAGCAATCTTACCGTTGACGGCAGTAATGGACTTGCACATCGCACGCAGTTCAAACGTCCGGACGGATCATGGGTTGCCGTGCGTGAAAACCAGAAGCCGACCATACAGCCAGTTTATTTTGCAGCTGAAAAGCCTGACGAAGAGTCATTCTATCCACCTGCACGCCGTACTAACTTATACGGAGCGGTTAATCCGCATGCCGGCGAACTTCCAGATGGAACAGTTTATATAGTTTGCAATTCGCCTAAGCGCAGGACAATGTTCATAACGTTGAGCAAAGACGGGCGGGTGTTTGACAGGACATACTTCCTGATGCATAAAGTGCTGAGCGACTATACTCCGGGAATCATGAAGCGCGAAGGCGGCCCGGGCGCAGGCCCGCAGTATTTTCATGCTGTCATAGTTCAGAAAAGCCTGTGGATCATATACAGTATTTCCAAGGAACATATTGGAGCGACCAGGATTCCCTTGGAGAAATTACTGTAAACACCAGCGTAATTTTATGGGCTTATTGGGATTTTGTTCAGATGGAAAAATAAAATAAAAATGCTGGAGATTAAGAGATGGAATTAAAAATTATGGTGATCTGTGCATTAACAGTTTCATGCATGCTTGCGCATGGAAAGGAGGAATCTTCTGAAATGAAAAGTAATACTGATTCAAATCTTTTGATAGGCTGGTCATCTAAAGACATAACTCCGAAAGGCAAGGTCAATCTTGCCGGTCAGATGTACATGCGGATAACGGATAAGGTCAAAGATCCTATCACTGCGACCGCATTGGCGATATCTTCGGAGGAGACAGGTGATTCTGTGATATTCGTCTCCTGCGACATAAGCACTACGAACGCACCCCTAATTGATGCAAGCAGGGAAATGATAAAGAAGATGTCGAAGCATTTCCCTGTTGAAAAACTGGTTGTGAACGCAACCCACACACATACTGCTCCAGATTTTAGGGACGGCATATATGATTACAGTACATTGTCAGCCGAAGATTCGGAAAGGCTGCTTTTCCCTAAGGAGAATATGATATTTATTGCGGAAAAGATTGCCGAGGTTGCAGTGGAGAGCTGGAATAGCCGCAAACCCGGAAAGTATGCCTGGGGATTTGGCAATGCTGTATTGGGTCGCAACAGAAGAATCGTATATTCCGATGATCTGACTCAACGGTCCGGATACAAGGAAACTCCAGGAAAGAAGACCGATAAGAATGTGCAGATGTACGGAAACACTAAACTCCCATCATTCAGCCATATTGAGGGGGGAGAGGATCATACTGCGCAATTTCTGTTCACCTTCGACATGGACGATAAGCTTACGGGATCAATAGTAAATGTGCCCTGTCCTTCGCAGGAATCAGAAAGAATATCTGAGATTTCCGCAGATTTCTGGCATGATGTCAGGGTTCTGCTAAGGAAACAATACGGCGAAGCCATTTTCATATTGCCTCAGTGCTCTGTTGCCGGAGATCTATCTCCTCGCCCGATGTTCAACCTTGAAGCACACAAACGTGCTTGCAAACTTAAAGGGGTGACAAACAGGGAATTGATGGCGCTTAAAATAAAGTC
>CAZXAC010000118.1:0-8213 GCA_964638335.1 uncultured Lentisphaera sp.
TCATCTAAACTCTCCTAAAGAAAGCTCGCGGAACATCTTGGCTTTTTTGAAGATAAGCGCACCCAAGGGAGGAAGGGATAGCTGGAGATGAACTGGACGTCCATGACAATCGGCATTTATTGTTCCCACCCTGCCCTTGTTGCCCACTCCTGACCCCCCATATATTTCCGCATCTGAATTAAAAATCTCAAGCCAGTCGCCCCCGATAGGAGCTCCTATTTTGTAATTATGCCTTGGAACTGGGGTACAATTGAGAATTACCATGATTGGGTCCCTACGTTCCCTGTCCCATCTAATATAGGAAAATATACTTTGTTCAACATCGCTTATGTCTATCCATTCAAACCCTGAGTTTTCAAAATCGACTTCCCATAGAGCAGGATTGTTCTTATAGATCGCGTTAAGATCCTTGATTGACTTTTGCAATCCTTTGTGTATGGGATATTTAAGAAGATTCCAATCTAGGGAAACCTTGCAGTACCATTCATTCCATTGTCCTATCTCGGATCCCATGAAGTTGAGCTTTTTACCAGGATGAGTCATCATGTAAGCAAGAAGAAGCCTGGTGTTCGCGAATTTCTGCCAATAGTCTCCGGACATTTTGTCCAATATGGATTTCTTGCTATGCACTACTTCGTCGTGGCTTAAAGGAAGTATGAAATTTTCGCTGAAGGCATACCAGAGAGAAAAAGTAAGTTTATCATGATGGAACTTCCTGAAAACCGGATCCTTTGAAAAATAATCCAGGGTGTCATGCATCCAACCCATATTCCACTTACAGGTGAAACCAAGTCCACCCAAATATGACGGACGCGTAACACCAGCCCAAGCAGTTGATTCCTCAGCGATCATCAATGTCCCTGGGTAAAGTTCATGGGTGAGTTCGTTAAGACGTTTCATGAACTGTATCGCCTTTATATTTTCGTTCCCGCCAAACTCATTGGGCACCCAGTTTGCGCCCTTCTTCGAATAATCCAAATAGAGCATGGAGGCAACCGCGTCAACCCTCAAACCATCCAAATGAAAAGTCTCAAGCCAGTACAACGCATTCCCTATCAGAAAATTCCTAACTTCATTCCGCCCATAATTAAAAATGTAGGTGCCCCAATCTTCATGTTCACCCTGCCTGGGGTCAAGGTGTTCATACAAAGCTGTGCCATCAAATCGACCGAGAGAGAAATCATCCTTCGGGAAATGCGCCGGAACCCAGTCAACAAAAACTCCTATCCCTTTCGAATGCATGTAGTCAACAAAATATGCAAAATCTTCCGGGGTCCCGTATCTTGAAGTCGGCGCATAATAACCTGTGACCTGATAACCCCAAGACTGGTCAAACGGATGTTCCATGACCGGAAGGAGCTGGACATGAGTATATCCCATTTCAAGAACATAATCCGCAAGAGCATGAGCTATATCCCTGTAATTATGCAGATCATCTTCATTGCTTGGATCAAGTTCCTTGAGACCTGGTCCCCGCCATGAGCCAATATGTATTTCGTATATGTTGATCGGCATTTTCAAAAGATTTTGAGACTTTCTTTTCCCTATCCATTTTTCATCTGTCCACTTGTAATCCATTAAAGACACCTTCGCAGCTGTCCTCGGTCTGAGCTCCGTATGATACGCGTAAGGATCTTGCTTGAGAAGAATCGCCCCATTAGATGTCCTTATCTCAAACTTATATACGGTGCCCTCCGAAAGCCCCGGAATAAATATTTCCCATATGCCAGAGCTTCCGAGTAGACGCATCGGATGTCTTCTTCCATCCCATAAATTAAAATCTCCAACAACAGAAACCCTAGAGGCGTTGGGAGCCCATACAGTAAAAAGCACGCCCCTCACATCGCCATAAACCTTTATATGCGCACCCATTATGTCAAAAATTCTTCTGTGCTCTCCCTCGTTGAATAGATGTTCGTCAACGCTTCCAAGTCCGGGAAGGAAACAATACGGATCGGCGGTCCTATATGTCTTGGAACCCTTGTAAGTCTTTTCCATATCGTACTTGAAAAGTTTTCTCCTGCCATGAATGAGAACGGCAAAAAGTCCGGTGGCATGAACCTTTTCCATTTGAAAGGATTCGCCTCTTTCAAGATCAAAAACAACTATTTTGTCGGCATCAGGATCAAATGTCCGCACAACAACAGATGAGCTAATATCATCGTAATGCATACCAAGCACTGAGTGCGGATTTGAATGCCTGATTTCAAGCAATTTAGAAATATCGTCAGCGGACGGTAGAAGACTTATACTCATTGCCTAACCTGCGATTTATGGGGTTTCATTTGTATGAATATATAGCTGTGCTTTCGTTTCGCAAGCAAAAAAAACATCTATTTATCAGCATAAACCGGCTTTTCTTATTTTAATTTAGCGTCAAGAAAAAATTATGATCAACAAAAACAAGGATTTGCCCATATTTTTCGTTGATTGATTGAAAAAATATAATACGTGGCTTATCGTTACCAGACGCAAGAGCTATTGCAAGAAAATGAATTGTTCGCGTTTTTATATTTTAAAAACAAAAATCAATCGGAGATGGCGTATGAAAATCAAATGGGATGATACCCTTTCAGTCGGATTGGAAATGATAGATGAAGAACACAAGACTCTTATATCAAAAATCAATGATGTTTCGGAAGCCATATCGAAGGGAATGGGTGAAGCTCAGGTAGCACAGACAATAGAATTTCTCAGAGACTACTCAAAAAAACATTTCTCCGCCGAAGAAAATATCATGGAGACAAAAAAATATCCCCTAACTGCGGATCATAAGGCAAAACATGCGGAATTCATAAGCACAATAGATGAGATTGAGAAAGATTTCACAGAAGACGGCGCCACAAAACAACTCGCGGAAGCGATAAACAATCTGCTTGCCAATTGGCTAAAGAAACACATCAGGGAAACAGATACAAAACTGGCGAGATATATATCCTGAACAAAGATATTCCACAAAATGGACACTTGCTCAGTTCAGCTCCGCTCTCCATTGAAATCACCGTTTTAGATTACTATTCTGAAAGGATTGAGGGGGTTGATTGGGCAAAAATCCGACTTTTTTCCAATCTCAGTCTTGTTTTTTTTGAGTAAGATGATAAATAGTACTCCGTTTTTTTGATTCCGGCGTAGCTCAGCGGTAGAGTAGGTGGCTGTTAACCACTTGGTCGCTGGTTCGAATCCAGCCGCCGGAGCCATTTTAAATTCGGCCCGCCTCTAATATTCTGGAGGAGTTAAGGCTTAACTCTCCTACAAGATGAAAAGTATAAAAGATCTAATAAAAAGAGATTTGGCCCACGTATGGCATCCTTGCACACAAATGAAGGATCATGAGAAATTCCCTCCTCTGGAAATATCAAAGGCGAAAGGCTCTTTCCTTTTTAAAAAAAACGGTCGTAAACTGATAGACGGGATAAGTTCCTGGTGGTGTAAAAGTCTCGGACATTGTCATCCCGAAATAATCCACGCCGTAAAAAAGCAGATGAATCGCTTCGAACATATAATCCCAGCAGGAACAGTTCAACAGCCATTAGTGGAATTGTCCGAAGAACTCTCGTCCCTGATGCCCAGTCTAAATAAAGTGTTTTATTCCGATGGTGGATCTGCCGCCATCGAAATTGCCGTAAAAATGGCCCTCCAATATCATATGCAAAACGGGAATGATAAAAAGAAAATTCTCGCATCTTTAGAAAATGGATACCATGGAGAAACTCTCCTTTCCCTCTCCTTAGGAGATTGTCATCTGTATTCAACGCCATTCGCCGCACACCTCAGAAAAACACTAAAGATATCCCCTCTTCCTTACGTAAATGACTCAAGTTCGCCTATATGGGATAAAATGCCTGAAGATAAATGGATTGGTATAAGGAATCTACTAGATAAAACCGCGCCAAATCTTGCGGCGATAGTTCTTGAGCCCATAGTCCAAGGAGCCGGCGGCATGAGAATATACTCAAAGGATCTGATCACACGCATCAGAAACTGGTCAAAGAAAAACGGAGTACTTATGATAGCCGACGAAATAATGACAGGCTTCCACCGCACGGGACCTATCTTGGCATCAATGCACGCTGGAATAGTTCCAGACTTCGTTTGTCTCTCAAAAGGACTCACTGCTGGATGGGGGGCGATGTCCGCAGTAATCACTTCACAAGAAATTTATGATGCCTTCTATGATGAATACTCAACTTCTAAGGCATTCCTACATTCATCCACTTACGCTGGTAACGCATTATGCGCCTCAGCCGCCCTAGAAGCACTTAAAATCTACCGAAGAGATGGCATTCAGAAAAAGGTCGAGACGGAGGCTTGCGAAATTCGCAATGCCATCGAAGAGGTCGCCAATGAAACCGGAGCTTTAAGAAACGTAAGAAGCATAGGATATCTTGCGGCAGCTGATATCTTCAATCAAAAAACAGGAAGATCATATCCGAAAGAAAGACGGACTGGTTTTATGTTCTATCAGAAGGCATTGAAAAACGGCGCTCTTCTCAGAAACCTAGGAGACAGTATATACTTCATGCCTCCGCTCAATTCAGACCTTAAGACCATCTCTCAACTTGCGAAAATCGCAACAAAGTCTTTGAAAGAAATCATTTAAATTCAGACTTTCAGTCTTCCACTGAGATTTTTATTTCATCGGAATTGGCCTTTAGTTCAGGAGCATACATCGCGGAACCTTTTGTGGGCAGCACGCTGAATGTTCCAGGGATTTCAGCCTTCATCCGATAGGACACACTATGCATTCCCCTTGGCAAGCTTCTAACATAGAATAACACTCTCTCATCCCGATACTCGACAAAGGCATTCATCTCATTGTCCGAGTATCCGCTGCGAACTTCGCAAGTTTCAAGCCCAGCAGGCTTCATGTCTTCAAAAACAAGATATTCGTAATCATTCTTGCTCTCCACGACGAGTTCGACTTCGATCAAATCTCCGCTTTTTAGGACATCATAATTTTTAATCGGGATCCTTTCAAACTTTTCAACATTTTGTTTAACGACCTGTCCTCTCCTGTCTTGAGCGCTTCGTTGCTTTTCCGCTCCGACCAATTTGTAATATCTTCGTTCAACTTTTATTTCCAGTCCCGCTTTCTCTATAAAATCCTCAAGTGTGAAGTAGGTAAGATATCCGCTGTAGTAAAGAGGTCCCTTCCCGTCTTTCCTGAACTCGATCTTGTGATTTCCCGTTCCAAGCTCCGCTCCTTTCAAAGCGATCGCATTATCAAACAAAAAGAGATTGTCTGAGTTTATTTTTTGATTGCGAAGCGGTTTCCCATCAAAAATGATTCCCAAATTCATATCGGGTTTGTCTTCTCCGGAAGCCTTGATAAATTCCGCCATCGCCTCTATACAGTACGCGGTATCTCGGGTCGAATTCCAGTAGCTGGCATTCTTCCTGTTGTTCAGCAGGTATTTCACGAGTTTAGGGCTGATTTCTGATTTGGGTTCTGTAACGGCAAGAAGTTTTAAATAAAACGCATTCGCCTCTATCTCACTCCCATGCCAGCACCACCATAAATTCCCCTCTCCAAGATTGAGATATGCCGTTTGATTTTCATCATCAAGAATAAGATACTGGCTTATGTTCCTCTTAAGCATTTCCATTTTTTCCATTTCTCCGTTTATAAAAAGCCCCAGCGCAAACAAAGCCTTTCCATAAACTTTAAGATGATTTCTGTCTCGATACAAAATCCTTGTCATTTCAGTTTCGACAATACCGCCTTCGGCTAAAACCATGTAAACGAGAGCATCAGTTTCATCCGCGCGAGCCTTGTAATTATCCGGATGTTTCTCATTGCATCCCTCTCCGGAGTCGAACTGGTGTTTGCAGAGTCTTTCGAGTTCGCCTCGCTGATAATCTCTCAACCACTCAAGTCCCCTGGCAATAACATTTTGATTTGCATTAATCCCACTGAGCTTAGCCGTGGCAAGTCCGTGAACAACTACCGCCGTTGTGTGAGGATATGAATGTTCACCATAGCCTGAAAACCAGCCCCAACCACCATCACTCAGTTGCATGTTTTCCAATCTCTTCAACCCTCCCCCAACCATTTCATCAAAAAGCTTTTTATCAAAGACCGGGGCATAATTACCCCGAGGTGTTCGAGAGAAACTAGCGCCCCCGGAACCCGTCTGTTGTGAATCGAAATTTATCGTTTTCTTTGATATGTCTTCGAGGTTCAGTCCCATGTCCTTTAGCACTTTATTAACTATCACCAATGGAACGAATTTGTTCAAAGTCTGCTCAGTGCATCCGTGTGGATATTCGCACATATACGGCAACGCATCGAGCATGGCAAGGGCGAGACTTGGGGAATAACGTATATCAAGAAGGCTTTCCTCCTCACGCCTTTCCTTTGGGACTAGCATGCTCAATTCGCCAATTGAAGCTTGCGGCGCGATAACCCCGGTAATACTCACAGTCTTAGACATTCCATGAACAAATACTGGGAATTCCATCTCCATCGCGTCGGAGTCGCCTTGCGTTATAGCCTTCATTATGATTTTGGCTTTGCCTTCTTTCGCCGCAACAACTTTCCAATCTATGCGAGTTTCGCCAGCAGCTGGAATTTCCACCTGCCTTATACGTTCATCAATAACTGAAAGAGAATCCCCGCCTAGCTCAATTGACACATTCGTATCCTTTGCGGAGGAATGATAATTGTGTATCACTGCCGAAACTACGGTCTTGTCCTTCTCTACAAAAAATCTAGGACTCTGAAGCCTTAGAATGAATTCCTTTGATGTTAAGAGCTCCGTTTCTCCCTCGCCGACTCGGGCTCCGTTGGCCATGGTCCAAGCCCTGAACTTCCATGTCGTAAGATTCTCCGGCATGGAAAGTTCTATCTGGGCTTCGCCTCTGTCGTTTGTAACCAGATCCGCAACCCAAAATGCGCTGTCGGCGAAATTCTTTCTCACTTCAACCCGCGTTCCTTGTTCTTCGCCAGATGAAGCAGAAGAATCAGGCCTACCAAGCTCCTCTACTTCCATCTCCATTGAATCAGATTCGGCAACCATACGGGAAGCAGGCACTGCCATCGGTTCCGCCCGCATCGCCATTTTCCCATATTTTTTTAATCGTGCACGCCTCCCCCCACTATGCCTCATTCCAAAATCATTACCGCTATCCATTTCGTCTGCCAGGTTCAAATCGGCAAAGACACCCAGCTGAACAAACCTATCCTTGTCCGTCTTGTAGAAGCTAAAAAATCTATTATCAATGCTTGATTCCGTCCGAGGATAGTGATTTTTACGCCACTTCCAAAAATACGCTCTTATTTCCGGCACATTCGAACCGCCACTGATGTATTCTATCGCCTTGTCGTATATACTTACAACAACTGAAGAATTGGCAACAGGCCAGCCGTTGATATCCTTTATTTTTACTGTCGCGTAGGCCTTCTCTCCCGGCTTGAACTTTGATTTGGACGGCAATATTTCAAGCTCAAGAGCACACTTTTCCGGAGGAACAATGATCTCCTTTACTGCGCTGTGAATTTTGGAATCCGCTACCGTAACAGCTTCGACAAAGAAATTAGGCATATCCTTTTTGGAAACCAGTATCTCATATTCAACAGTTCCATCTTTAGTTGTAAGGGGTACCGGAGGCTTATATACTCCGTCTGAAGGTCTGATAAACAATAAAACCGTTGAGTCTTTTTTCGCCGTGTTTATCCTGATTACAGACTTTTCTCCGGCCTGATGTTCACTGCGTTTTGTTATTATTTCGATATCGTTAAATCTGAAATCCTTGGCGTCTCCTCCATCCCCAAAAACCGAGAATATGCATCCCCCCGACCCTTTGACTCCTTTCACATCGACAGCATATGAAAGACGGTATTGCCCCCTTTCTGAAGCCTTTATCTTAAAGTTTGCGAGACCATTTTCATCGCTTTTCAAATCCCATGCATCCAACATCTGCTCACTTGGGATTCCATTTTTATCATATTTGATCTTAAAAAGCGTAAGCCTGCCATCACAGCATAGACCTTTTCCGTCAGCGGTTCGAACTGCGAAATTCGCAGTTACAGTCTCGCCTGGGATTATCCATCCTGAATCTACCCAGGAATTAATTTTGAGAGGTCTTGCGGTGGCGATGAGTGAACCTTTTCCGAAAATACTTCGGCGAGATGCGTCAACAACTTCCGCAGTAATCTCGTAACGCTGATCCAAGCTTCCATATATCGCTTTTGCCACAGAACTGTCTATTTC
>CAZXAC010000119.1:0-8184 GCA_964638335.1 uncultured Lentisphaera sp.
CAGCATATCTTTTAAGAGCTGTGGCGTATGGGACAACTGTTGTAATGGTAGGGGATGCCGATCAGCTTCCGTCCGTAGGTCCGGGGAATTTTCTTTCCGATCTGATCCAATCAGGTGTTGCATATTCGACAAAGCTTTCCCAGATTTACAGGCAGGCCTCAGGAAGCAAGATAATATCCAGTGCCTACATGGTCAATTCAGGGTCCATGCCGGACACTGCACCTGTCCCAAAAGATCAAAGATCAGATTTCTACTGGGTTGACTGCGACAGCCCCGAAGCTGCTTCGGATCTGATAATAAAACTCGTTTCATCCCGGATACCCAAACGTTTCGGGATGAATCCTTTGCGGGACATACAGGTGCTTGCCCCGATGAACAAGGGCGAATGCGGGGCCCTTTCCCTGAACAGGAAACTGCAGAACGTCTTAAATCCGGACAACCACAGGAAGCCCCAGTTTCGTTTTGGAGACAACACTTTTCGTTCAGGCGACAGGGTAATGCAGATTTCGAACAACTACGACAAATCCGTTTTCAACGGGGAGATGGGACGCATATCCTTCATTATGCACGAAGAGAAGAAATTCAGGGTTGACTTCGACGGTTTCCAAGTGGAATACGATTTCCTTGAGGCAGACCAACTCGTTCATTGTTACGCGACTACCATACACAAGGCGCAAGGCTGCGAATTCCCTGCCGTTGTGGTTCCAATACTTACACAACATTACATAATGCTTAGGAAGAATCTGGTGTACACCGCGATAACAAGGGCGAAAAAACTCCTCGTCCTTCTGGGATCTAAAAAGGCTCTTGCCATAGCAGTAAGAAACATAAAAGTCGAAAATAGATATTCTCTTTTGAAGGACAGGATTCTGGAAATTTCCGAAAAAAAATGAACAGGTCTGAAAATGATTTATAACTTGAAAGCCCGTTTCCTTTCCGTCATTTTCTTTTTTTGTGTCGTATTATCAGTCAACGCCGGCGGCAATATATATTTCAAGACAGGACCTACCGAAAACTTAGAATCGGAGGGGATAAAATTTAGGGGCATGAAAGATTGTTCCGTAAGCCCTCTTCCTCTCCCTGCCTCCATAAAAATGACAAATCCTGACAGTGAAGAGTCTGTTGAATTATTCAATCCCATAGAGCTTTGGAGGATAGATCAATTCGTCGCCTCTTGGAACTGCGAAGCAGGTGGAATATTTATAGGTAAAATATCACTGCCTATACCTGAAATAGCGAACGGCTTGCACGGCCTTGCCTTAAGATCCGAATATGAAAAATGGCGTAAAACTGCTAAGGCTCCCGATCCGGAGAACAAAGAAGAAATCAAGGAGTGGCTAAGGGCTTTCTTCGCCTTGCCAGAACTTTCAGAAGGAGACAATATATCTTCAAGGAAAAATCCGCAGAACTGCAAACTCACATCATATTCAGCGTTTTCTCCAGCGAAGGATAGGAAGTTTATAGTCTACGTCCTCGAGCCCCAATCTATTCCCGACTTCAAGTTCGCAATATTATATGATTGCATTCAGGGGACTGGAGTAGATACAGCAAAAAATGAAAAAGCTATCGCTTTCTCAATATCCTCTTTTGAGTTTTCAAAAGTCAAGGCGTCTTCAAATTCAAAAGCACCTTCTTCAAATTTCAAGACTGCTGACAGGATGCCGGAATACTTAGCAAGCAGGAGCGACGTAATAAATAATATTAAAAACGCTGATGGGTGGGACTACACGGAGTTGGATAACTTCATTTTATTGCACAATGTGAAAGCAAAAAGAACTATAAAGGAGATAGGTGAAAATCTTGAACGTTCCCGCAAAGTCTTTGAGACTTTTTATCCCTTGAGAAAAGAACTGACTGAGGTGAGCGTATGCAGATTTTTTGAAAAATCGGATGATTACAAGAACTACGTAGGAGAAAATTACGCTTGGACCGGTGGTCTTTGGATTCCCAGCAGAAAGGAACTTGTAATTTCTCCTTTCGACTGGGCAAATCGCTCCCAGAACCGTAAAATAATGGTCGAGGTGGCTTTCCATGAGGGGTTCCACCAATACATGCATTACGCAGCGGACGGTCTGGAATCTTCTATATGGTTCAACGAGGGCAATGCGACTTTCTTTGAAGGTATAAATTTTAAGGGCAGCAATAACTTCGATATTGAAGCCTCCAACCGTCTTGCCGACATGAAAAAACTAATAAAGTTCTCTCCAGAAATAAAAAAAATCATTTCAATGGGACATGCCCAATTTTCATCTCCGGAATCCGTATCGGTAAATTACTCGATGTCATGGGGACTTATGTTTTTTCTTCACAAAGGTTCACGTACGCTTAAGGATAAGAATAATTATTCCGAGATTCCCCTAAAATATTACAATGCTCTCATTGACACAAGAAATAAGGATAATGCCAACGATGAGGCATGGAAAAATGTTGACATGCTAAAATTCGAGAAAGATTTTAGAGATTTTTGGCAAAGTGACTCATTGATAAAGAAGGCGGAAAAGATTAACCCAGTAGGAACTTTCAAGAAATATTAAGATAGGCGAAGCTTTTCATCTGACTAAAAAAAACGCAAATCTTATTCAATCTCCGGCTTGAATTTCCACTGCCAAAGAATTATATTTGACCATTTAACAGCGAAAGTAAAACATCATACGTTTTTTATTAATAAAATGGATAACAAAGAATTCAAAGTCTCATGTCCAAAATGCAAGACGGTGTATTTTGTGCCAATCGAATTCGCCGGACAGGCCGCCGAGTGCGCCAACTGCGATCTCACATTCATCGTCCCTAATCCAAATGACCAAAGCAAGGAATACACTACCACCGAGACAGGAACTATCTCTGCTGAAGAAATCGACAAGGCCCTGTGCAAGAATACGGTCAAGATATCAAGGCATTCCGTAGGAATGATTCCATCTATAAAGGACAAATTTGAATTTGGTACGAAAAGCGTTCCGCCGCGTGGAGACGACTGAATCTAGAATTGTCCGCACAGACTGATGTTGTTTGTTCTTCGCGCCAAGGAAAATAACGATGGGCGTCTTCCATGAAAGGGAAAAGCGAAAAACTCGACTCCTTCAAAAGCATTTTGGACCACGAAAGACATATCAGCAACGTCCTTCGCGGAATTCGAAATGTCAACCAAATGATAGTCCAAGAGGATGATCCGCACCAAATCATAGAGAAAGCATGTATCAACCTCACTGAGACTTTCAGCTACTACAATGCGTGGATAGTTTTATTCGACAAGGATATGCGCGTAATTGATTCCGCATCATCCGGAATTGAAGGAAACTTTGATAAGCTGATTTCCCGAATTTCTGGCGGAGATTCTATTCCATGCATCAGACTTGCGATGGACAGAGATGGCGTTGTCGTAATATCAGATCCCGAAAAGGAATGTCCGGAGTGTCCGTTGTCTGGCAAATACAGCAATAGCGCGGGTTTTTGCCGGCGTCTCTCATTTAAAGACAGAATTTACGGACTTTTGACAGTTTCTGTTCCCGGAGCATATGCCAAAGATGAAGAGGAAAAAGGTCTCTTCAATGAGATTGCAGGCGACCTCGCTTTCGCCATGCATAAAACAGAGCTTAACCAGAATCTACGTAAGATGGAACGCATCATTAATCGCAGTTCCTCCGTCGCATATATAGTTGAGGCTTCCGATGAACTTCGTTTTGAGTTTGTATCGGATAGCATACGCCAGTTCGGCTACAGTCCGGAAGATTTCGGTTGCGGGAAGCTTTCATTGGAAAAGGTTATTCACCCGGAAGACAAAGAGAGATTTTTTAGGGAAATTGAAGAATACTCGTCTCAAAAGGGGTGTAATTATTTTGTCCAAAATTACAGGATAATATCCCCTTCTGGACAAATATTTTGGATTGATGATCGAACCTGGATACGCAGAGATAATGAAGGCAATGTCACTCATCTTGAGGGACTGGTCCATGATATAAGCGAACATAAGAAAGCAGAAGATGCCCTAAAGAAGAGCGAGGCGAAATACCGTGCTCTTATAGAGGAACTTCCAGACACAGTCATGCGTTTCGACAGGGAAGGAAGGCATCTTTTTTCTTCAGAAAATGTAGAGGCGATAACGGGAATTCCATCATCTTTCTTCATCGGCAAGACGCACAAGGAACTCGGTTTTAAAGCGGAATTGTGCGATTTTCTGGAAAGAAACATAAAGAAGGTGTATGACACGGGCGAACCAATATTTGAAGAATTCTCATACGAGAGTCCTATCAAAAATAAGTTCTTCGTCTTTGATTGGCGCCTAATTCCTGAACGAGACAATGATGGCAAGGTATCTTCAGTACTATCTATAAGCCGCGACGTCACACAGCATAGGCAAATAGAAAAGGATTACAAGACGCTTTTCAGGGAAATGTTCGATGGTTTCGCCATTCACGAGATAATATGCGACGAAAATGGGAATCCGTCGGACTACAGATTCCTCGCGGTAAATCCATCTTTTGAAAGGCTTACTGGGCTAAATGCCGACGAACTGATAGGCAAAACCGTACTGGAGGTTTTACCGAAAACTGAAAGACACTGGATAGAGACATATGGCAAAGTGGCACTCGGCGGAGAGCCAATCGTCTTTGAAAACTACTCTTCGGAACTGAATAAACATTTCGAAGTAAAGGCCTTTTCTCCGATAAAAGGCCAGTTCGTATGCATTTTTTCTGACATAACGACCCGCAAGAATCAGGAAAAACAGATCAGGGAGGCAAAACTCTGGTCAGAAAACATTATCCGATCAGCGCCAGTGATAATCATCGGATTGGAGGAAAAATCGAAAATAGTCACCTTTAATAGTTTCGCCGAACAACTTACCGGCTACAGATCAGAAGAGGTAATGGGCAAGGAATGGATAGACCTGTTTATACCAGAAGAAACAAAACGAGAAGTTTACCAAGTGTGGGATGATTTGGTGGAAGGAAAATTGGAATTGCATCAGCACGAAAATCTGATAAGGACCAGGTCTGGAGAATTAAGGCTCATCAGATGGAACAACACGGTGATAACGGAAAACGATAAGTTCAAGATAGTGCTTTCGATAGGGGAGGATATCACTGAGAAAAAGGCCAGCGAGGAAAAACTCAAGAACAGCGACAGGATATTCAATCACTCGGTTGATATGTTGTCCATCGCGGGTTTTGACGGATACTTGAAGGTTTTGAATCCTGCCTGGGAAAATAATCTTGGATGGACCAGAGAAGAACTGATGGCAAAACCGTGGATAAATTTTGTCCATCCGGATGACTCAAAAGCCACTCTAATGGCAAAGACCGATCTTGAGAATATTCACACCATTTTTAATTTTGAGAACAGATACCGTTGCAAAGACGGCTCCTACAAATGGCTGTCCTGGAACTCTTTCCCTTATCATGATGAAAAAATAGTATTTTCGGTGGCCAGGGATATTACGTCGCAAAAAGAAATGGAAGAAACTCTTCGCAATACCATGGAATTTCAGCAAATTCTTATTGATGCAATACCAACACCGATATTCTTTAAGGGATTGGATGGCCAATATATCGGGCTAAACAACGCATTTGAAAAGTTTTTCGGAAGGCCAAAGGGAGATCTTATAGGAAAGACAGCCTTTGAAATTGTCCCTCATGAGATGGCAAAGATTTTTCATGAGCAGGATCAAGAGGTATTCAAAGACCCCGGAATACATTTCTACGAATCTCGAGTCCAAGACGCCAATGGCAAACTTCATGACGTCGTCTTCAATAAGGCGACTTTCTCGGACAAAAACGGCAATACCGCTGGGCTTATAGGGGCAATACTTGACATAACGGAAAGGAAGAAGATCGAAAATGATTTAAGGTCAAGCGAGGAGACTTTCAGGAAACTTTATGAAGAGGCTTCAGACCCGATTCTCTTGATGAAGGATGATAAATTCATAGACTGCAATACAGCGGCATTAAATTTCCTCGGCATAAAAGACAAAGCGGACTTCTTAGGTTCTACGCCAAACGACATATCTCCGGAAATTCAACCCGATGGGAGACTTTCTTCCGAAGCGGCTCCTATTTACATTGAGAAAGCCCACAGTGACGGCTACTGCAGATTTGAATGGACATGCAAAAGGTACGATGAGACTCATATCCTGCTCGAAGTCACCCTAGTGCCAATAACTCTCCGTGGAGAAAAATGCCTCTATACGACGTGGAGGGATATCACAGACCGCAAACACGCCGAGGAGGAATTGCGGAGGTCCAAGGAAATTCTAGGAGCGGTGCTCAATAACATTCCAGCCCGGGTATTCTGGAAAGACAAGGATCTGACATACATCGGATGCAACAAGGCATTTGCTCTAGATGCAAACTTGGAAAAACCGGAAGACATATTCGGAAAGAACGACTTTCAGATGGCCTGGGGGGAACAGGCGGAGCTATATCGGTCCGATGACCGTTTTGTGATAGAAAGCGGAAAGCCAAAACTTCTCTTTGAGGAGGAACAGACAACCCCATCAGGGAAAAAAATACGTCTTCTAACAAGCAAAGTCCCTCTCTACGATTCCGACGGGACAATTACCGGAGTTTTGGGGACCTATCTAGATATTACAAATATTAAAAAGACTGAAGAGGAAAGAGACTTATTGCAGGGACAGCTACATCAAGCGCAAAAGATGGATGCTGTTGGAAGACTAGCGGGAGGGGTCGCACACGACTTCAACAATATGCTCGGCTTGATAATCGGTTACACACAGCTTGCGATGGACGAAATTAATGAAGAAAACCCTATACGCAAGAACCTGGATGAAATTTATAAGGCGGCTCAAAGATCTGCAGATATAACACGCCAACTTCTGGCTTTCGCCCGCAAGCAGACGATCTCGCCAAAAATAGTTGATTTGAATGAAGTAATAGAGGGGATGCTTAAGATGCTACGAAGGCTCATAGGGGAAGACTTGGAGCTTTCTTGGAACCCAGGAGAATTTGTATGGCCGATAAAGATAGATCCAGTCCAAATAGATCAAATACTGGCAAATCTCTGCGTAAACGCTAGAGATGCGATATCAAAGAACGGAAAGATAATAATTAAGACTGAGAACATCCGTCTTGACCAAGCATGTTGCGAGAAAGAGGGGGAATTAGTTTCAGGGGATTATGTAATCCTCAGCGTAAGTGACAACGGGCATGGAATGGACAAGGAAACCTTGTCCAAGCTCTTCGAACCTTTCTTCACGACAAAGGGGATAGGCAGAGGCACAGGACTCGGACTTTCGACCATATACGGAATAGTAAAACAGAACAACGGATTCATAAACGTATCAAGTGAGCCAGGAAAAGGAAGCACATTTAAGATATATTTCCCCCGCCATGATGGAGAAGTGGAAAAATCAGAAGTTTCAGAAACTGCCGAGCCTGCGCTGGGGAAAGGAGAGACCGTACTCATCGTAGAAGATGAGAACTCCTTACTTGACCTTTCCAAATCCATCCTTCTGGGATTGGGATATAATGTGCTCGAGGCGCAAAGTCCTCAGTCGGCACTAAAAATGGCAAAGCATCACAAGGACAGGATTCATATACTGCTAACCGATGTGGTGATGCCAAATATGGACGGACAACAGCTCTCCGAACAGATCAAGGAATTACATCCCGAAACTAGAGTGTTGTTTATGTCCGGATACACCGCTGACGCCATAGCTGAACGGGGAATACTCGATTCCGATATTAACTACATACAAAAACCATTCTCTAAAAATCAGCTTGCGTTAAAACTAAGGGAAGTTTTGAAGTAATACATGTTCATATTGAGGAGGCGAGCCTAACATATACATCTGGGGCAAGTTCCTCAGCCCTAGCCATCTCAGAGATGGAAGAGCCTTTTAATATTTCCACAGCTCTTCCTTTTGAGCCAAAGATGTCGGAAAGGTTATTAGCGAGAGTCTTTCTCCTCCTGGCAAATGCTGCCTTCACAAGCCTAAATAAATTTTTTCTCATCTCATCGGAGGGATTGAACTGCCTCCTTTTGAAAGACACAAATGCCGATCCGATTTCAGGGCTGGGATAAAATACCTCCGGCGGAATGCGTCTTATCTTCTCAATATCAAAGAACATCTGCATGATCACCGAAGACGCCCCATAATCGGGCTCTCTCGTTTCCGCAATAAATCTGTCCGCCGTCTCCTCTTGCAGGACGAGGTGCATGCTTGAGGGAATA
>CAZXAC010000120.1:0-8086 GCA_964638335.1 uncultured Lentisphaera sp.
TACATGGAGCAACATTCTCGAGCGAGGAACTGCACAAGGATAGCCCCACACAAGCCGTCCAAATAGGAGATCCAATAACTCAAAAAAAATTATCTGACTTCATAATGGAAGCCAGAGATCTGAGCTTATATAGATTTATAACAGATAACGGAGCAGGCGGACTTTCTTCAAGTATAGGAGAAATGTCCAGCGTATGCGGCGGGTGCGAGATGGACATATCGAAGGCGCCACTGAAATATCACGGCTTGGCCCCTTGGGAAATATTACTTTCTGAGGCGCAGGAAAGAATGAGTTTCGCTGTGCCAAAGACAAAAATAACACGGTTTCTAAAGCTTGCCGCAAAACGCGATGTGGAGGCGGTTGTCCTTGGTAAATTCACAGATTCGGGAAAGTTTCATATAAAGTTCGGCAATAAGACTGTCGCATATCTAGATTTAGAATTCATGCACGACGGACTTCCTAAAATGAAACTCAAAGCAAAATGGTTTCCACCTAAATTCCCTGAGCCTTCTTTTTCAGACAAGACTCTAAGGGAAGAGCTAATTGCAGTGTTGGGACGCTTGAATGTATGCTCAAACGAATTTAAATCCCGTCAATACGATCATGAAGTCAAAGGAATCAGTGTCATAAAGCCGTTTGTCGGCTCAAAGAGGGATGTAGCAAGCGATGCTACTGTAATCGCGATATCTCCCCTTTCTAAAGAAGGCGTAATATTGTCTTCAGCCATACTGCCAAGATACAGTCTGATAGACACATATCACATGACCGCTTCGGTTATAGATCTGGCGATAAGGAAGATAATATCAGTTGGCGGACAACTAGGTCAGATAGCGGGATTGGATAATTTTTGCTGGCCGGACCCAGTTCATAGCGAAAAGAATCCGGACGGTGAATATAAGCTAGCACAACTTGTGCGCTCCAATCAATCCCTCTACGAATATACAAAGGCTTTCGGCGTGCCATGTATTTCGGGAAAGGACAGCATGAAAAATGACAGCACGAGGGGCGGAAAGAAGATATCAATACTTCCGAGTCTCCTATTCAGCGCTGTTTCCAGAATTGAAGATATATCGAAGGCGCTGACGCTTGATGCAAAATTCGCAGGAGATCTTGTTTGCGTAATTGGTCTTACAAGACCAGAACTGGGCGGAAGTGAATACTTGGCAATGCTTGAAAAAGTCGGCAACAAAGTTCCAAAAGTCGAAGCGAAAATTGCGATAAAGACATACCAGCGTGTTTCCATGCTTACATCAAAAGGGCTTCTAAATTCATTGCATACTCCTTCTATAGGTGGACTGGCTGTTGGATTTGCGAAAATTGCAATAGGGGGCAGACTCGGACTCAGCATCGACATTGACAAGATTCCGTCAGAAGATGTCTGCTCCGCATCGGAACTGCTCTTTTCAGAATCAAACATGCGTTTTATCGCGACAATTTCTCCGGAAAGAATGGAAGCTGTCAGCAAAGTTGTTTCTGGAATTTCTTTTGCCATCGTTGGCAGGGTTGTAGAAACACAGTCCATCGAATTTAAAAGCAAGAAAAATGAGATGGCCAATTTTTCTATCCCCTTAAAGAAGCTTGTGTCGGCATACAAAACTCCTTTAAATGGGGTTTGAGACAACAAAAGTGAACTACTCCTTGGAAAAAAAATGCCAAAATTCCTCATCCAGACATCTTCCAGATTGGATCCGAATAAAGGTTGCGCACGGAGGAGCAAGGGAAAACATATCCGCACTAATCAGCAAAAATGGACTTAATACTGTCTGTTCAAGTGCGAAGTGCCCGAATCTGGGCGAGTGCTGGCACCGAGGCACGGCAACATTCATGATACTTGGTGATGATTGCACTCGAAACTGCACTTTCTGCGCGGTGAAACATTCAAAAAACCCGTCAGCTCCAGATCCGGAGGAAGCTACGAAAATTGCAAAGGCTGTAGCAACGATGAAGCTAAAACATGCTGTAATTACCAGCGTTACGAGAGATGATCTTGAAGACTGCGGCGCAGGAGCTTTTGCAAAAGTTGCAAATGCGATAAGGCGTTTCGCCCCTGACACTACAATAGAATTATTAACCCCGGATTTCATGGGCAGAAAAGAATTAATAATGACAGTTTTAGAGGCGTATCCTGACATACTTAATCACAACATGGAAACTGTTCGCAGATTGACTCCTGAGATAAGAAGCGGAGCTGACTACGACCGTTCGCTGGATTTTTTATCGTACGCGAATAAAAATTCAAAAGGATTGATAAAGATAAAATCCGGAATAATGCTCGGACTTGGGGAATCTGAGAATGAAATAGAAGAAACCATACGTGATATACATAAAACAGGAGCAAGCATGTTGACCATAGGTCAATATCTAAGACCGACCCGCGCTAATATGCCTGAAGCAAGATTTGCGCATCCTAATGAGTTTGAGCGCTGGAAAAAATTTTCTATGGAGTTAGGTTTTAAAAGTGTTTGGAGTGGACCGTTAGTAAGAAGCTCGTATATGGCGGAGGAACAAAATTGCAAATAACAATCTTATTGCTTCTGTTTGCCTTGTTTGGACTGGGCGCCGCGCTCATATACATAAACACCCAGAAAATTATTGCCGAAAGAAAGCTTTATTCCAACAGAAAGCGTAATCGTCTTGAACGTGAAGCCACAAAAGCGGTTATGGAGCTTTCCGGAAATGCCATAAATTCTGATATCAGCGACGAAACGTTCTTGTCCGACTTTTGTAAATACGCGCAGCGTTCGATTGGAGGGGACGGAGCAGCTGTCTTCACCATAAGTGCTCACAAATTCGTTGGAGTCTCCGTATCTGGGACATTTCCTCCTTTGAGAGATTTGCCATCCCAAGTGGAATCGCAACTTATGGCACATCCTCAGAAACACTCAGAATTTATAAAAGACATGAATATCCCTTTCACTCCGGAAGATGCTGATAAATGGATCGGAGAATTAGGATATGCTTTTTTCAAAGATCAGGTTCCAGAACAATTTCCAAAAGGATTCAGAAAGACCGCGAAGAGAGTGGCAATCGCTCCGATTAGATCACACGAAAGAATTACAGGCCTAGTAATGGTAGTTTCTGGCGATGATTTCGACTCTCACGTAATTGATGAAAATGACTGCAAACATTTAATCTGGATCAATGAAATAGGTTCTCTCGCTCTTAACGGCATAAGAATCTTCAGAGAAAAAAGAACCTACGATCAAAACCTCCAGCATGCAAGAGAGGAGGGTATGCTACAGGTGTCAGCTGGAATAATCCATAACATAGGAAACGCCATTACCGTAGCAAAGCTGAATGTTGTGGAACTTAAAGACAAAAACCGTCCAATCTCAGCAGACAGCCCTGAGTCTCTAATAATTAATGAAATTATTCCTGAAATGAAAAGGCATATTCAAAAAGGGGATGCTGGTGATTTTCTTTCCAAAGATCCGGCTGGATCACAATTCCCGACCATAATAGAGGAGCTAGTAAAACACATATCTGACAGGAGCGGAGAAAATGCGAAACTTGTCTCATCCCTCTCAAACAAACTCAATCATATAAGCGAGATAATTGAACTTCAACAGAGATTCCTTGGAGAGTTGGGAACGGAAAACCTCTCTTCATTGGCGCCAGTTATAACTTCTGCGATAAAAATTTTCGAAGAAACATTCAGCAAGAAATCCGTTTCACTTGAGACGAACTTCACTGAAGGACTTCCAGAAATACTGATCGATACTTCAATGGTTACACAGGTATACATAAACTTTATCAAGAATGCTGTAGAGGCGATGGAATCTGAAAATTCCCCAAAAGAAAAGAAGATAAAAATATCTCTTAAGCTAGAGGAACAGAACGGCTCAAAATTTATCGTATCTGAAATATCCGACAATGGACCAGGAATAAGTCAGGAAAATCTCTCAAAGATGTTTAAATTCGGCTTTTCGACCAAAGAAAAATCTCGCCACTCAAGAGGCTATGGTCTACATTCCTGCATGGAAACTATCAAAAAATATGGCGGCACAATAGCCGTAAACAGCAAAGTCGGCCAAGGAACCACTTTCGTAATAAGAATACCAGCCGCATGATTTATACACATTGCTTTGCTGGCTTGTGTTATAAAGAACACGTTCACCTGCTAAACTTGATACAGAAAACAAGGGAAAGGTGTTTAGAACTCGGAGGTCAATAGTGACTAAAGATAAAAAAAACATGCAAGGCAATCCCGAAGAACAGAACGCTTCCGTGACCGACATAGTCGTTTTTGTAAAAAACCTCTGCCTCACATATTCCCAACTTGCCTATTACCCACCAACACATCCAGTCACCATAAAACAAATGCAGGAAGCATGGAAGGAACTTCAGCCGGTTTTTGAAAAATTCGGCGATATCAATATCTCTCTTACGGAGGGAAAACTTTTATTCTTCGGTATGCCGGTCGAAGAAAAAAATCCGGCAGTTTTGAAGTTTTCAAAACATTTCGAGCAACTGCACATCCACAGCATCAAGTTCAAAAAAGGATTGTCCTATGAGGAATTTGTCACCTTCTTCACATTCTTCTTCAAAGATCCTCAGTCGATAACAGACGCTGGTGGCGTAGACGCTATCATAAAGGGAGAGAATCTTAATCACATCACATTCAACACCGCTGTATACAGAGTGATAAACGAAGATGAGAAAATAGTGAGTAAATCTGCGGTTTTTTCCACCACGACCAGCACAGATACCGAATCAAAAACAGAGATGTTGAGATATTTTTTCAACAAAATGTTAGAAAAGTCTGAAGACCAAAAGGAGCTCTTGGACGAGATTAAAAACGATCCAGAGAGAATGGCTGGACAAATCGTCAAACTAATTGAACATCTTGGAACTAATGGACAATACGATAAGGACTCTATGATTGAAGCCTTGATACACAATATACAGATGGTTTCGGACACAATGGCAAAAAAGGATTCTTCCGCTCCTGATGAGCATGAAACAATCAGCGGGGCTATGATATCTCTTGAAAACGAGTTGAATAGAAAATCTAAAAATCTATCATCAGGAGCTTCCGTCCGATTCATTAAAAGAATAACCGACGTTGTGTCATCCTACACCGACAAGGCTAAGGCCGACAAAGTAATAGGCGAATATCTTAGCCATGAAAAATCGCTAAAAGCAGCTGAACAAATGATGAAAGATGTATCTACAGGTTCTATCGCAGATCAACGGATTCTTGCTAGGATCAAGGAGCTGGTAAAGGAAAAAGGCATGAGGGAGGATGAACTTATCGCGCATTTGGAACAGAACGTAATCACGAAAAAACCAAGGAGGCAAATAAATAAAGCATTCCATCCGCTTGCTGAACGTATCGAGAACGAACTTAATTCCGATTTTAAGGAGTTGAAGGCTGACGACAAGAAAAAACTTCTCGATTATTTGAACAATGTTTACGTTAGGGAAACCAAAAAGATAGAAGAAAAGGCCTCAGAACTACAGAATACAATAGAAGATATCCAAGATGATGTGGAGGACGCATTTAATGAGACTAATATTGGATTTATCCTAATAGACAGGAGACAAAATGTATGTTCTATCGAACATGGCGACAAACTGCCTTTTGAACTGAAATTGAATGAGCCGTTACCAGCGGAAATTCTCGCTCTGATCAAAAAGAACGAGACCGCTGAATCCTTCCAGATAGGAGAAGTCACAGTTGTACACGTAGGAAGAACCGCTGAAAATCGCCTCAAATCAATACTCTTCCAATTTTAGCCCATATCTTGTGGGCTTCTCACTTACTCTCTGCAGACTTCTTGCAACAAGGCAGAAGATAAATTCGAAGTGGGAATTCCATGCACATGGATGAAATATAAAAGGAATAAAGCCGGTCCTATCTGTATACTATTCAACACTTTTCCCAGAATATCCAGATATCTTCAAGACCTCTAGTCTGCCGTCTAGATGCTCCGCAACGCATGAACAAAACTCGGTCCAACAACCGCAGTTAAGGTATCGTATTCCGGAAATATCCCTGTCAGCACACATATGAATATGACCCGCAATAACGGTTTTGGCTTCGGGATGCGAACGTTTCATTTCATGTGCCACAAGCTGTTCATAATTGTTTATGAATTTTATGGCATTTTTAACTTTTGTTTTCAGGTATAACGATAATGACCACTGGCTCAAACCAAATACATTTCTAAACAAATTGAACAATCTGTTTAATGTAAGAGCTATGTCATACATAGTGTCGCCAAGCCAATAAAGCCAGCCTATCTCCTTTATTATGCCATCAAACTGGTGTCCGTGCATCACAATACATTTGCTGCCGGAAAATGTTGTATGCATATCTCTTTCTCTAAGTGCTATGTTGCCAAAATGCTCTCTGATGAAAGACTGGAGATATATATCGTGATTACCTATGATATAAACTATTTTAGTCCCTTTCCTTGCGAGCCTGAGAATCTTTTGAAGGACAGTATTGAAACTCTCATCCCAGTAGAAATTTCTTCGAATCGCCGCCATATCTATGATGTCACCGACTAGATACAGTTTATCGAATTCATTATTTTTTATGAAGTCAAGAAATGCCTTGGATTGAAACACCTTGGTACCGATGTGCATATCGCTTATGAAGAGGGTCCTGTATTTCACCAGATTCTCTAGGGTTTTAGAAACCGATCAAGGCTTTCTTGTCCTGCTTTGATATTTCTACTTCGTCTTCCCACATTGCTAGCCCGGTCTTGAGGTCAGTCAGCGTCATGTGAAAATAGAAATATGATTCCCTTTTTCTACCAAGAGAGGCGGTTTGCTGAGTTATTTCACCGGCGAGGCTGAAGTCAGGAGCAATGACAGTTCCCATCTTCTGAACGGTGTCTTGATTGAACATCTCGTCGTCCTGAAGGTCCCTTACCTGTTTCGTGGCCTTATCCTCTGGACCACTGCCACTGACCGCCGTAGTAGTTATTGCCAAACCTGATCTCAATATGGCGGTCCTTATTTTCTGAGTCAGTATTTGTATGTCTATATGCTGTGATGTTGAATTTTTAACCGTGCTTACCATTACGACCGATTTTCTTCCATCATTTCTCGCTAGCACTCCGGATGAGAGCATGGAGTTGACACATTTTTCTGCGGCGATCTGCCAGTCTTTTACATTCACGTCGTAAGTTGTTGTAAGGCCTTGGGTTCCAGCAGCATCTATCCTAGCCGGATCACTTCCACAAGAAACAATAAAAAACAAAGTCCCTACACCCAATATCAATGATGAAATCGTTCTAATCTTTGGCATTTTCAGACTCCTTTTATTTTTTATGCGGCGGAATATAGATCATAAATATTATTTTTGCAAAGTATGAGTAAAATGATTTTGGAGTCGGTGAGCCATTTGACAGGCGAAATACCCAAAAGCATGTCTCTGATAGTACCACCACCGATAGAAGTCACAAAGCCGATTACCATTACGCCGAAAATATCGAGTCGCTTACGGATACCCGCAAGTGTGCCCGATGCCACAAAGGCAATCATTCCCCCGATATTTATAAATGAAAGTACGTCCAAGCGATTGTTATTATTTTCTGCAAAAATAGCCTAGTAATCTGAGAATCTCGGGCTATTCCTTATATTTTACTCTTTTTTTATGCATTTATCCCAAAAACCGTATATAGTCTTGTAGCTAAAATATGTATCTTTGCGGCTCATTTTAAGGAAGGTTCTTTAAAATCCAACAAACATTATTTTTGATCATGAGATATCCGGAATATAAAGCCGTCAATTACGCAGAAGTAGCAGATGAAATCCTGAAATTTTGGAACGATAACCAAATTTTCCAAAAATCTATTGACACCAAAAGCGGCAAGCCTACATTCACGTTTTTTGAAGGTCCGCCTTCAGCAAATGGCACTCCGGGTATTCACCACGTAATGGCCAGAGCCATAAAAGATATTTTTTGTAGATACAAAACCCTCAAAGGGTTCCAAGTAAACCGTAAAGGTGGCTGGGACACACACGGGCTTCCGGTAGAACTTCAAGTAGAAAAAGAGCTTGGCATAACCAAAGAAGACATAGGCAAGAAAATATCGGTGGCAGAATATAACCAAAAATGCCGCGAGACCGT
>CAZXAC010000121.1:0-7897 GCA_964638335.1 uncultured Lentisphaera sp.
GATAGATTCATGTTCAAGGTAGAGATCAATTATCCGGATAGAGAAGAGGAAAGGACGATTGTTAATAGAATGTCGCATCCTGAACTCGATTTATCTTCTGTTGCCGTAACAAGCCTTGACCAAATACAGAACGCAAAAAAATGGGTTGATAAAATTTACATGGATGAGAAGATAATCGAATACATACTGGACGTAGTGGTCTCAACCCGCCCTAGAATGAGATCAAAACTTTCATCAAGACAAGCTGAAGCGAAACTGGACTTCCTCGAAAACTACATACATTTCGGCGCATCGCCCAGAGCGGGAATAATGATGACATTGGCGGCAAAAGCTGCCGCTTTTATGGAAGGAAGAGCATACGTGGTTCCTCAGGATGTAAAAAACATCGCGCACGACATACTCAGGCACAGGATAATACTTTCATACGAGGCGGAAGCTGAGGACGTAAACTCGGAATTATTGATATCAAAAATACTTGATGAATTGAGAACGCCCTAAGCGCTAAATTCTAGGGGAACGCCTTTGGACAAATATGGCATCATTTGGTGTCCGCATTGGCGTAGTAGAAATCGAAATCATTTTTTGGATAATTCATGGATATGGTGAGTTCAGCACCGAGAAACAGCCCGAAGTTGATTTTTTAAAGGAGATATTTCATGCTCCCAAGAGAGTTGATAGCGCAGGTAAAAAAGATAGAGATAAAGACTAGGCGGACGGTTGATGAACTCACCGCAGGCGCCTATCACAGCGTATTCAAGGGGAGAGGGATAGAGTTTGATGAAGTCCGCGAATACACCGAAGATGACGACGTGCGTGACATAGATTGGAACGTTACAGCGAGGACCGGAATAGCGCACATAAAGAAATATATTGAGGAACGCGAACTCAATGTGATCCTCGCGGTTGATGCCTCAGCTTCAACAGCCTATGGAAGTTCTGATAAGACAAAGATTGCCCGTGCCGTCGAAATAGGAGCTCTGCTTACATTCAGCGCAATTCGCAATCATGACAAAGTCGGACTGCTTTTTTTTACGAATAAAAACGAGTTCTTTCTGCCTCCGAAATCGGGGAAACCCCACGGGATGAGGGTTATAAGAGAACTCGTCGCCAGAAGGTACCATAGGGCGAAGACAGACATAAAAGCTGCCTTGAATTCTCTCATGAGGCTGCTGAAAAAACGATCCGTTATATTTCTTATAAGCGATCTTTTGGACGAAAAAGATTTCTCTAAAACAATGCGTTCTGTGGCAAAAAAACACGATCTGATTGTAATACGGATACTTGACAAGGTTGAGCTTGGTCTTCCGGATATTCCTGACATTGAACTTGAGGATTCCGAAACAGGTGAGACAGCTGAACTCATCGCATCCTCAAAAGAAAAAGTCGCTAATTTCGCAAAGAAATCTCAAGAGATTCATTCCAGAAATAAAACCGTGTGCTTGAAATCCAACGTTGACGTCATAGATCTGGAATCTTCGGAGGATTTCATAAAGCCGCTTCTTAAATTTTTCAGAATGAGGGAAAGGTCGCGCAGATGAAAAAGCCGATAAAAATTTTTCTGATTTTTTTGTCCGTTTCCTTATTATTGCTCTTAGCGATTGCTCTTTCCGCATTCCTCAAGTATCGCTCGATAAAAAGCTCAAGCTTGCCTGAAATAATCGTGTTGAGTCCAGACAAAGAATCCAAATTTAATCTAGGAGATAAAATTGTTCTTTTTTCAGATTTGGAATGCGATTGGACTGTTTCACCAAAGCGAGTCAAGTTCTCTATTCCGGAAGGATTGCAAGAAATTCCAGAGCGGAATTTTTCTTTAAAAAAAATACGCTGGGGTAAATGGACATGGAGAATATCATTCACGCTTCAGGCCTTCAGACCGGGAGAGTACCCAGCAATTGATGGCGTTGCAGAGTTCTGGTCCGCAAACGCTCCTTTAGTCTCCAAGATTAAGACATCCTCTTTTGCGATTGATGAAATTCAAGTGAATGAAAATGATGAAATAAATGTCGCCGGAAAGATAGAAGGAAGAAAATTTCCTTTCAAAAGCGTTCTAACGGCCTTGATAATACTTATATTGATTGCCGCGATTGCTATGTTCGCATGGCGCAGGAAAACGGGTAAAACAGTGTCTTCGCTTCCTCCGTGGTGCATAGCCCTTGATCTCTTGAGAGAATTGCGAATTTCGCAGGAACACGGACTGCTTGCGACACAAATATGCGTTGCAAAACTGACAGATATAATAAGAAACTATTTGGAGAAACGTTTCAATATTGATGCGCCGACCATGACTACTGAAGAATTCCTTGAGGGGCTTGGAAGAAGCGACAGTCCCTTGCCATTGGAACACAAGAATTTTCTTTCTGATTTCATGCAGTCGGCAGAGCTTGTCAAATTTGCGAATATGCCTGCGGAGTCGCAGCTTGTCGAAAAGGCGATATCAGACGCGGAACGTTTGGTTAAATCAAGCGTCCCAAGGGAAGAAATCCCTGGCTCTGATGGTTCGAAGGAGGCAAAATGAGGCTGGAATCTCCATATTTTTTGCTACTATTGATTCCGCTCGCTGGACTTTTTATGCTTGCTTTGAGGAGAAAATCTCCTTGTGTAATTATACCGTCCTTGAGGCCGGTGATAGGTGGAAGCGATACAAAGGCGAGAAAATCATTTAAGCATCTAATCCCTCTTTTGCTTGAGACTTTATCAATATTTCTTATGATTATTGCTCTTGCCAGGCCGCAACAAGGAATTGAGGAATTAAAAAGGAGAGCGGAAGGGATAGATATTATAATAGCGTTGGATCTTTCCGGCAGTATGAGGGCGATTGATGTACCTGACAGTTACCGAAATCCGGAAAGCCTTCGCAAGGCTTTGGAATTTGGCGTACTGAAGGAGAGAATAGATGTTGCAAAGGAGGAAATAAAAAAATTCATAGAGAGACGTCCTAACGACAGGATAGGTCTGGTGGCCTTTGCTCCGTTGCCGTACCTTGCGGCTCCTCCAACCCTAGACCACTCGTGGACTTTGAAACATCTTGAAAAGTTGAACCCGGGAGATATAGGGGATGCCACCGGCATAGCCGGTCCCATAGCAAGCGCCACCGCAAGACTGAAGGATTCACAGGCTAAGCGCAAAATCATAGTTTTATTTACCGACGGGAAAAATAATGTCGAAGCAAGAGTTACTCCATTGCAGGCGGCGAAAATCGCAAACGATAATAAGATAACCATTCACACGGTTGGGATAGGGAGTGAAAATTCTCTCATCATCGTTGACGGACTTTTTGGTAGGCAGATCCAACAGATGCGTTATGAGTTTGATGAAAAATTACTTAGGGAAATAGCCGAAAGCACGGGGGGGAGATATTTTGCCGCAAAAGACGCTGAAGGATTGGAAAAAACCATGATAGAAATAGATAAACTTGAAAAGACCAGCATTGAAGAACCGATATTCATGGACTACAGGGAACTCGGATTCCCAATCCTCGGAACAGCTCTAATAATACTGCTTTCGTCGATATTAATGTCAAACACGGTCCTCTTAAAAATACCTTGATCGGAGCAGCGCCAAGAAATCAAAACTGCAGAACTATCCACAGATTTGCCAGTCGTTAGAGTTATTCGTTAATGCTGAGTTGCGTTCAAAGAGGTAGAAAAGACAAGAGATGTCTTGAGGGATGTCTGGGTAAATTGATTGAAGGGCGATATAGATATCGTCCGAGGACAATTTATCAAAACAAACTCAAAAGAACCTTGCCGCTAAGCGGTTGCGTCTATTCAGCGCAGCTTCTGTGTCGCGAAATCCCACCGTTACTTTTAGTAGCGGCGGAATTCCGCATCCCAGTTCTGCATCTGAATATTTCCCAATCTTTACCCCGCCTAGCGGGGTTTACTATCTCTTTGAACGCAATCCAGTATAAGTAGGTATATCCCCGCTCGCAGCAGAAAAACAAGACGTCACGAAATTTTGGATCCTCAATACCATTATGTTTCTCAAAAGAAAATCCAAGCCGTTTCACTTTCTTCCGTTGAACCTGGTGAAAGACGCATGTTCGAATTACGTTTGGCCTTTAAAATAAATTTTTAACAAATTATGCTCCCGAACTTGGTCCGCTTATTAATATGCTGGCCTAGTTCAACCATCAATCAATTTAGATGCCTAGGCTCGACAAGGCTCGAATAAATGGTCCGTAAATACGCTTTTTTTTGTTTAGTTTTTATGGATGGCGCAGCTCGACAAGGCTCGAATAAATGGTCCGTAAATACGGTTTAGGCTTGTATTTTTCCATGCTACAATTAACTCGAATCAATCTGTTAGGTATAATACTAACATTTTGGATTTGCCGGAAAGTTTGAAGAGAACTATAAAAGAAAACGGGAAAGAAAAAGAATATGAGGTTGAAAAATCTGATAAAATGCTCGCAAAAAATATTTTTTTCTCAAAAAACATTTATTAAAGCAATATGGCATGCTTAATGCTTTTATGAAATCCGTTAGGTATAATACTAACGTTTTGGATTTGCCGGAAAGTTTGAAGAGAACTATAAAAGAAAATATGAAATAAAAAAATGGGAGGGGAAAATCCTATTATGGAACAAAAAAAACATTTATTAAGACAATATGGCATGCTTAATGCTTATACGTAAGCTCGTTGGTCGTAATACTGAATTTTTAAGTTTTTATAAAAAATCAAGAAACAATGAAAAAACAGGAGGTGGAAAGTATAGATATTAAGGATTCTGGTGTGTTTTTTGTGGGAATTTGTTGTTATTAGACAAAAAATTAGACAAAAAAGGAGATAAACAATGAAAAGGATGCTTTTAAAAAAGATAAGTGTACCGATTCTTGCTTTGTTGGCGGGGTTTTACGTCAATGCGAATGAAGGATTGGGAGAAGAAAATTGCTCCGACAACAGCCGTCTGGTCAGGGACGAGGAAAAGCTTGACAGAGGTCAAAACGTCAAGAGTATCGGCAACAAAGACATGGAAGAGATATATGCTGCCGGAATGTCGAGGAACTTGCTTATAGACGGATGCAATCCGATAGATTGGCATTCTTGGCAACCAAGGCCTTATGAGACCTACGTAGGTACTGCTCCTGATGGAAGCACGGCATTTGTTGCGGACGATGGAGATGCCTTCTGCTGGGATATTGGCGCGTCCAAGGAAGAGGAAATTATTTACAACAAGAAGGGCATTCAAACAGGCAAGAAAAATAAGAACAAATATGTTCTTTTCATAGCAAGAGTTGCATGTAACTCCCCTGTTGAAGGTTACTCTCCGACCGGAAAGCCATATATCTGGGGTAATCCAGCAACATGGTACAATAACAGGATGCTTTATGAAAATGGGGTTTCTTATTTCTACGACTACACCAAAAAGAAATTTTTGGATTACCAGACCAATGAATCCATACAGCCTGGAGAATGGAGAGTGGTTTATGCTATGTACAAGAAGCAGAAGGATAGCGAATTTCCGCTGCAGATGAAGGTGGGTACAGGTCTTCGTATGGACGAAAGCAATGAAGGCAGAAGCATATACTGCACAAATCCTGCGGCATTGGAGTTCAAGACCGAAAAAGATGCGTGGGAATTTATCAATGCATACGATCAGGTCCTGAACGGTGATGAAAATGCCGATGACGAATCAGGCGATGTCATCAAAACCAAGAAGGGCAAACTTAAAGACAAGCTTTTCGCCGCTCATAAGTTGACGGGCGATAAGAAGCATGAAGTATTGCTTACCCTGGCTGAAGAATGGGCGGAAAATTTCCCTCTTGAAGCCTGCAAGTGGGCAAAAGGACTGCCGGCCAAAGGAACAATTCGCGCAGAAGCCATTAGAAAGGTCATATACGGTCTGGCAAAAAGAGGAATGCCGGAGGTAAAAGACTTCATAAAGTCTCTGCCGAAAAAAGAAAGAGATCTTATCCTTTCTGAAATGGGTATCACTCTTTAGTAGTATTTCGGGAAAAAGTCGCAAAAGGGGAAATCCGATTGGGATTTCCCCTTTTCTTAGTTACATTAATATTTGTTGCTGTTGCATCGGGGGCGGGAATACCCCTTCGCCCTCTGGGCTGCGCAGAACAAGGCTGATTGGTAAGATATAACAAATGGATGACAGCAAAAATTTATACTGAATTGCTCTCGAAGAGGTAGTAAACCCCGCTAGGCGGGGTAAAGATTGCGAAATATTCAGATGCGGAACTGGGATGCGGAATTCTGCCGCTACTAAAAGTAACGGCGGGATTTCGCGACACAGAAGCTGCGCTGAATAGACGCAACCGCTCAGCGGCAAGGTTCTTTTGAGTTTGTTTTGATAAATTGTTCTCGGACGATATCCATATCGCCCTTCAATCAATTTACTAAGACATCCCTCAAAATATCTCTTGTCTTTCCTAACTCCTTGAATGCAACTCAGTATTAAATCAAAAATAATGGAGGAAAGATATGAAAATGGTCAAATTGCTATTGATGGTGTTTGTCCTCTCTCTTGCTACAGGCGTTCGCGCGGACAATAACGGAGACGGAACCGTACTTTTGGCTCCGATAAATCCTGCAAGTGCTGGAGCATTTGACTGGGTTGTGTCTACAATTCCAAATGCGCAGATTGAAAAAGGTGGCACGGCAGACAAGGAATCGCTAAGATCCAATTCTTACATGGCCAGCATAGCAAAGCTTTTCGCGGAGGGCTATGCAATCTACTCTATAACCAAGATAGACACGTCAAAACAACAGACAGCAGGTTCATCTTTGTTCATCGTTTTCGTGAGACCAAAGAAATAATAATTGAGCCCTATTTCTGTTTCGATGAGAGATAGTCGGATATTATTTTAGCGGTGGGATTGTCTTGGATTTTTATTATATCCATCTCACGTTTGGCGTTCTCTGGAGAGTCGGAAGCGTGTGCGGTATTTACCATCACGTCCTTGCCGAATTCTTTCCTGATTGTTCCCGATGGAGCCTTGGTCGGATCGGTAGGTCCAAGCACTTCCCTTATTCTTTTCACCGCGTTTTTCCCTTCATAAACCAAAGCCATTGTCTTGACGGCTCCAGGCTTGCCTAGATCGGTTTCGGGACATGCGTCGGGTTTCACTCCGGACATGAATTCCACTATCTGGTTGAACTGATCATCAGCATAAGGGACCCCGACCATTTCTGAAAATTTTGAGTCAAAAGATGTTCCAAGTTTCACTTTGAATTCTTTTTCCATAAGTTCTCTTGCCTGAGAACCTATTTTGGGAGCGAGTTTGGACCTAAGGGCATCTTTAACAGGTCCGTAGAAACTAAGGGCTTCCGAAACGGACATCTGATATATCTTGCATCCGATTATTCTCAGTCCTGTCCTGCTGAACATGTCTATGATATTTCCAGGTTTCGCGCTCGGGAATCTCCAGTTGTCGGGTTTTATGAGGACAAGAGTTCTCTCTATGCCCTGAGTGTCGTCATATTTCAGGTTTTCTATAATGTTAGGGCTTCTTGACGCGGCTTTCGCGAATGCGCTAAGCTTTTCGTCGAGCAGGCTGTCAGATGGCGGTGTTAGGACTGCCGGTTCAAAATAACGCAAATTGCCCTGAGAGTCGTAAACCAGATCGGCATATGTGTCTCGTATTGTTTCTCCGGTTATCTTGGAATCACGGACTCTGCTTTCGGCGGATATTTTTCCTGCGACGGAATAAAGCTTCTCGCATGGATCTTCACCATGGAACAACAGGAACATCACTCGTCTTGGACCGGAGTCCGAGGGCAAGAATTGTTCTTTTATGTAATCCCTCAAGATTTCAGCGGCTTTTTTGTCCTTGCCTTGCACGCTTCTAAAAGTGAGATCCGCATAGGAATCCACAAGTTCCTTATCAGGGAAAAGCATCTGTGCTCCCACAAGATCAAGTTCTATTCTGGAAAGAAGCCTGGC
>CAZXAC010000122.1:0-7897 GCA_964638335.1 uncultured Lentisphaera sp.
AGGTTATCCACCTGAAAGTATGACAGCATCTCAATTCCGCGCTTTTCCAAAAAAGCCAAAAGTCAAGAGTCTTTTAGAGCCCTGATTGTGCCGCCATGCCCGTTTGGAGAAAGCGCCAATGATGACTTCGATTCCATTATCAACTTCCCGTCCATGGATATTGCTGGCATGGTGCCTTGGACGAAAAATTTGACGGAACTTGCTTTCATTCCAAAGAAATTGTTTTTCTTGAAGAAATCCTCCGTCGCAGTTTTGTTCACTGGACTTGTCATTATAAGCCATTTCAAATCAACACGGTACTTTCTGCAAGCTCCTTTTATTTTTTCGGCAAAGTATTGAAAAAAGCTTTTCGATTTTACCGGGGTTATAGGATAGGTCCCTTTGGGTCCGTCGAACCCAAGCCTCGTTCCCTGTCCGCCGGCGACAGTCAGCAATGCGACTTTGCCGTCCATTATCATCCTTCTTCCTAGTTTTCTAAATCCACGATATTTCGCCAGCAGGACTTTATCTTCGGTAGGGTATGGATAGTATGGAGCTGGAATAATTCCGGCTGGAACTTGATGTTTGGATTTGGACAAGACGTATTCCCTTATGAGAGAGCGCATTTCGGTCCAATTTATGCTCTGAAGCTGTTTTTGATACCGTTCAGTTTCGGAATCATTGAGTTCCTTCAAAAATTTAAGCAGGTGTCCCTGCCCCGACGCCAGTATCTTCCTTTCCAAGAAAGAAGATATTTTACCCATTCTCAAGCCTCCGTTCAGTTGTTTTCAAAATATTGTACCGCTTTTCGATATATGTTGGGTCCTTCACCAAGGGCCTTTGAATAGCATACTTTCGCCTTTACCGAAAGTCCTGCTTTCCGATATTGCTCCGCGACGACGAGGTAGAACAGGGGCTCGAGTTCTTGTTTTATCCTGTAAACCTGTTTTCTCGCTTCTTCAGGATCATACTTTCCGAGCATGAGAAGGGAAATCATGTTGTAAGAAGAATCTGCCTTGTTCTTTTCATAAAACTTAGTAGCCATCTCCTCCCAACCTTCCAAATTGCTCCTCCACATTATGAAGACCTTCCAGAAATCAGGGAATTTTTCCGGTGGGGTTGAGAGCATCAGTACGTCCTTCAGCTTACCGTTTGAGATTAGATATATCATGTTAAGTTCACGCGCTTCCAAAGGATAGTATTCGGAAAAATGCCTTCCGGGATCCTTCCAGTAAACAACGTCATGCCTTATCCGCCAGAATTGCCTAGACTTAGACTTCTCCATTTCGGAGATGAGAGTTTCTGACGTCAATGGGTTATCAAGCATCTGGGCGTATTCTATTAGCGTCTCTGGTATCCCCCTTGCGCCCTTTGCTTGAAGGAATTTTTTGTACTCATCCAATGCCTTGGTGTTTCTTGACACGTAGAAACGGCTAAGAAAAAGATTTCGATTAATCGTGGGATCATCCGGATTTATTTTTCTTGCCTTGAGCAGAACAGACTCAGCCTCACTGTAACGCCTATGATAAATCAGAAGCGCGCCCAAATCCACAAGGGCATCTTGGAAGTCGGGCTTTTTCTTAACCGCCGAGCTGTAATAACCTATGGCTGCTTCAAGGGGGTCAATGCTTCTGGCATAAAAATATTCAAATTCAGGAACTTCAGGATTTTTCGTCCAAAGTTCAGAAAAAATTTCAGCAGAAAGCGATTCCTTTCCGTTTTTAAACAATATTTTTTGAATTCCCTTCATCATATCAAAATTCTTGGAGTTCGCCGCTATGACAGAATCGATCTTGTCTTTGATTATTATGTCGCTTGATGTTTCCAAAGTCTTCTCAAGATAAAAAAGGCTGTCCGCAGGAGACAAGAATTCTATATCCAACACTTTCATCTTTTCCATCGCCATATCCTTTCTTCCCGTCTTAAACAGGTCTCTTATCAAGAACATAAGCATCTTATTTTTCTTATGGGAATCTTTTTCAAAAATAGTAATTGCCGTATTTATTATTGTGCTTTTTTCGATCGGATCTGGTTCCACTTCAAGAGCTTTCTCAAACGCCTTGGAGTCGATAAATTTCTTGCCGGCATACACGTATATTTCCCTGGCCTTTTTATTTTCTCCTATTGCCCTGAGAGCATCGGCGTAATCAGAAATCTCTTTTTGCGACAATTCAGTCTTGTCTATTTTACCGAAGACCTCTACAGCCTTTGCCTTGTCGTCCACGGCAAGATATACGCTGGCGGAAGCCCTGAGCAATGATTGATCTTCTGGAAATTTTTTCAGTCCTTTTTCAACCATGTCCAAAGCTTCTGTTTTTTTCTGTGCAGAAAGATAAAAAACGCACAATTCCGAGTACGGCTCAGCCGACATTGCTCCGGCCGATATCGCCTTTATGTAGTTTTCTACGTACAAATCGGACTGTTTTCTCCTCAACTGGGATCTCGCAAGCAAAGTATATAAGATCGACTTTTCCGGATGGGAAGCGATAAGAGCGTTTATGCTTGTTTCCGCCTTTGCATATTCGCCGTCAGTTATTAGTTTTTCGGAAGCGACAACAGCCTCTTCAAATTTCTTGGCTTCGGCCTCTAATCGTATCTTTTCTTTTTCCTCTTTAGTCAAGCGTCTTTTTTCCACTACTCCGTCAGCATTTTTAACTTCTTCTTCCTTGCCTCTCAAGAGAAAAAACGCGGTTATCGCCGTCAAAATTGCAAGAGCAAATACCGAAGCGGCGATTATGATGAGCTTTTTGTTGAGTTTTTTCTTCTTTGGAGCTGCATTTAGCCATTCTCCGGAATCGGTCGCAAAAAGATCCTCTTGGCTGCCTGCGGACTGTTCGGATTGGCCAGATGAATCTGTCCCTCCCGACTCATCTGCGCCCTGCTCAGATTGAGGTCTCTTCTTCTTGGGCGGCGATGATGCTCCCCCAAGCAAATCCACTATCGATGAAGCCTTACCCTTATTGCCAAGGATAGGTACCTCGTCAAAGGAGAATTCAGCTCCATCTTTCTTGTCCGTTTCACCACCGATTTTGTCAGGAGCGGATTCGAAAGAAAACTTTTCCTGTTCATTTTCAGCCATCTTAAATATTGAATCCTTGATTTGTTGTGATGACAGACAATATAATTACATGAAAATTGCTCATAATCAAATATTTTGGACAAAATGCGGCAATAAGATTTTTAGGCTTTTTAAAAAAAAAACTTTTTTTCTTGCATATCAACGAGCCCGCAATATAGTTACTCATCAATTTCCTATAAAAAAACAGATGAGGAACGCAAATGACAAAGAGGGATTTTGTCGTAAAGATCGCATCCGAAACCGGTCTTACCCAGATGCAGGTTGCCGATGTCGTCCAGAGAACACTTGACTATCTCTCCAACGAAATGTCTAACGGCAGAGGCGTTGAGCTGAGAAATTTCGGCGTATTCGAATTGAAAGTACGCAAGGAGAGAAAGGGTAGAAATCCAAATAAGCCAACCAATGAAGTTATCATACCGGAAAGAGTCGTGGTTAAGTTCAGGCCAGGCAAAGAACTGAAGAGCAGGGTCGAACAGATAAAACCGGCAAGAATAAAAAGACAAGCAAAAAGATGATGTCCGGTCTAACAGTCTCCGCGAAAAAAATCGAAAAAAATAAAAATCGGATCTTGTATTTAGATGGCAAGTTATTACCCCCCTCCAGGAACTGATGATATACTGCCTGGAGAGGTCTCCATATGGCAGTTTATGGAAAAAACTGCGGCGAAGGTCTTTTCCCTCTACGGTTTCGAAGAAATCAGGACACCTATCTTCGAGTACACCGAAATCTTTTCAAAAGGAATAGGGGAACAGACAGAAGTCGTACAAAAGGAAATGTACACTTTTCAAGACAAGGGAGGCAGAAGTCTTACTCTTCGTCCAGAAGGAACGGCGGGAATAATCAGGGCTCTAGCAAGTCTTGCTCAACAGGGGAACAATCCAAGAGTATTTTACGTGGGACCGATGTTTCGTGGTGAAAGACCGGCAGCAGGCCGAAAAAGGCAGTTTCATCAGATAGGAGTCGAGAACATATCTTCCCCCTCCCCGGAGCTTGATGCCGAATGTATCGTCATGATGATGAATTTTCTCAAAGAGATAGGAATAGACGGAGCCTCATTGAAGATAAATACCAGAGGTGACGCCGAAGACAGGGCCCTTGCCGGAGCGAAGTTGCGAGAAATACTTTCGAATCAGAGACAGTTCCTATGCGAGGATTGCACCAAACGTTTCGACAGGAATGTATGGAGGATACTTGACTGCAAGAATCCAAAGTGTGGAGAAATTTTTTCAACACTACCCGGATTAGATGGTCTTTTCTCGGATAAAAGCCAGTCATATTTGTCCGCAGTTCTGGAAATTCTTTCCGGAGAAAATATCCGCTTTGAAAAGGACTCCCGGCTCGTCAGAGGTCTAGATTATTACGCTCACACTGTTTTTGAAATAGTTCACCACGGCCTAGGGGCTCAAAATGCCATTGCTGGCGGAGGCAGGTATGAAATTATTCCACCCGAAGCAAAGAATCCTATTTGCGGAGTAGGTTTTGCGTGCGGCCTTGAAAGGTTGATAATGGCCGCGGTATCGGAAGGAAGCAAAAAAATGATCTCCAAAACTACGGTGCCAGTATTCATGGTTTCGATCGGCAAAGATGCGATGCGGATGAATTTTTCTCTAGCTCAGAGGCTTAGAGATTTGGGAATTCCAGTAGTAGCCGATTTCGAAGAACGAAGCATGAAATCAGCAATGAGAGCCGCCGGAAAATCTGGAGCAAAAATCACCGTTATAAGGGGCGACAACGAAATCCGCAACAAAACCATCATAGTAAAAAACATGGCCGACGGTTCTCAAAGCGAAGTATCCGAGCAATCCGCCACTCAGGAAATAAAAAAGCTTGCTTAAATCCTCAAGCTCTTCCGCATCTCACGGCAACACTTAGCTTGTGCGCCCTCAGGCCTTCTGTGTCGGCAATAGCGATTATCGCAGAAGCCTCCCTCCTCAAAGCGGATTCACTATACTTTATGATACTGCTTCTTCTGAAGAAATGTTCCGCAGAGAGTCCGGAGAAAAATCTCGCAGTTGATCCCGTCGGCAACACGTGACTAGGACCGGCTACGTAATCGCCTGCTGCCTCCGGAGTCCAGTGTCCGATAAATATAGCCCCAGCCGAAGAAAGCTTCTTAGCAAGATTATCCGGATTCTTGCAAAGAATTTCGAGATGTTCTGGCGCATATTGCCCCGCTATTTCGGCGGCACTTTCCAAATCCTTTACGACTACCACAAAAATCCCTTTGGAAAGAACATTTTTGAAAGACTCTGACATTTTAAGGTCTCGGGCACGATTAATGACCTCATCAGCTGCGATTTTCGCAATTTTAATATCTGTTGACAGCAACACCGCCTGCTCGTATCCGCTACCATGCTCGGCTTGTGATAGGAGATCCGCAGCAATGAAACTGGGGTCGGCAGTTGAATCGGCTATTATCATTATCTCGGAAGGTCCGGCCGCCATGTCTATCCCTGTCGTTCCATATACGAGTTTTTTTGCCGCTGTTACATATGCGTTGCCCGGGCCCACTATCTTCTCCACTCTTTTAACAGTTTTGGTTCCGTAAGCAAGAGCGGCTATCGCATATACTCCTCCCAGCCTGTAAGCTTCCGTAACGCCAGCTGTTTTCATCGCGAAAAGAAGCGCAGGGTTTATCCCGGCTTTCGAAGGAGGAGTGACAGCTACTATCTCTTTGACTCCTGCGATTTTCGCCACTGCCGCCGTATGTATTGCCGTTGAAACAAGAGGGGCAGCTCCGCCGGGAATATATACTCCGACCCTGTCCATTGGAGTAAATTTTTCTCCCATCGTTACACCTTTTCTAGGAGAAAATATCCACGACTTTGGAATCTGTCTCATCGCAAACTGTTTTACATTTTTTACAGCAAAACGTATATGCTTCTGAAGGGAAGAAGGAACGAATTTTTCCGCCATATCGAATTCAGAATCTTTTATTTTAAAGTCCGCAGGTTTAATTCTGACGTGGTCAAATTTGCCGGCGAATTTGGAGACAGCAGAGTCTCCGTTTTTTCTGATTTCATTCAGAATTTTAGCGACGGAGTCTTCGATTTCCTGCGTATATACTTTTCTTTGGAAAAGTTTTTCTAGCTGTCCTCGCCCCGCTCCGTTCCTGACATCAAGAAATTTCATCAACTGCTCCATTCTTGTTATTGAATCCTTAAGTTAATAGCGCCAAAGCTGGACTTCAAGCATGCCTTGTAAAACTTCAAGCCAGATTTTGTCGCGTCTGAAAGTGCAGATCCCATCGATTACCAACGTAGAAAACGGTGAAGTTTGACATCAAAGTCAAATATTTATCACTGGGTCGGACTTGTCTGTTTGCGTATCTTATTTGCACCATTACGGAGGAAGAATTCCATCAACATGTTATACCCTATCGAGAGAAGTACTGGACCAAGAAATATTCCAATGAAACCAAAATAGATAACTCCACCGATAACGCCCAATAATATAAGTATAAAAGGTGCGTTAGAGTTTTTGCTTATGAGGTAGGCCCTGATCAGGTTGTCTCCGCTGCTGATCGGTATGATTCCCCATATGAGGATAAATATCGCCCAGCCTATCATACCCTTATTGAAAAGCCATATGGCGGAAGCTATCCAGACTATCGGAGGTCCAACCGGTATGGGAGAAAGAAAGAATGTCAGGAGGCCTAGGAAAAGCGCCGATGGCACACCTGCGAGCCAGAATCCGAATCCGGCTACCACGCCCTGCCAAATCGCAGTTCCGATAATCCCGTAAACGACCCCCTTGATAGTGCTGCCTACAGTTTTTAAAACACGATGCCTAAAAGTGCCCGCTATTCTGTGCAATCCCACAGTGATCATCCGTCCATATGATTCTCCGTCACGGTAAAAAAAAGTAACACGCAAAAACACTCAGGCTGAGTTGGAAGATCCCACTTCCAATGTCGAATATCCTTTTGAAGAACCATGAATGGGTGTTGATTATGAAATCCCTCAAGTAGGATATGATCTTCCCGCTGTCCGCGGCGAAGCTGTTCCAATAGTCCACCAAGTTTGGACCGGCTTTCGGAATCTTTTCCAGCCAGATAGGAATCAGTGGAAAGACATCACTCCTTAGCGCATCGACAATATCATTTATTTTAGAAAGATTTTCCGCGAGAGTTACCGCCACCATTACGAAAGGCATAAGCATTATAAGAGCAATCAGAAATGTCATGATCGCGGCAGAGGTCGCATCGCTCCCACCAGTAAATTTTTTGAGCCAAACATAAGCTGGCCAAGTAGTGTAACATATGATTCCAGCCCACAAAAGCGCTGAAATGAAAGGTCTGATCACGGCAATGCAACCCAATAACACTAGAAGCAAACCTGCAATTCCCAGATAATATTCAACCTTTTGCTTTTGATTTGGATTCGGAGTCATTATTCCCACATGTAGCACAACAAGCTAATATTTAATATAAATGGTTTTTTTGTGTGAAACGAGATAAAGTATCATTCATTCTGTTTTAAGCAACATATTTAAGTAACAGCCTAAACTTAGAAGAGCTTTTTGTAAGATTTTTTCTTGGTAATATTAGGCGAAGGTGAAGTTTGACAAAATTCCCCAGACTGTTATATTCCGAGCGAAAAAATTAAAAACTAAATGGAGAAAACATATGAGTAAAATCAGCGTTGACCACGTATTCACTTCGGAATCAGTGTCTGAGGGGCATCCGGACAAAGTCGCCGATCAGATCTCGGATGCTATTCTTGACGCCTGTCTAAAGGATGATCCTTCCAGCAGAGTAGCGTGCGAAACCCTAGTAACAACCGACATAGTTGTAATATCGGGGGAAATAACAACAAAGAGTTCTGTGAATTGGGAAGC
>CAZXAC010000123.1:0-7720 GCA_964638335.1 uncultured Lentisphaera sp.
CGAACATAGTGGTCCGCAACAACATCCACAAAAACTGCAACCATCCGTACTTCCCGCTCACGGGAATGAACGTATCCGGCGATGCGGTTTTCGCATAAATGAAATCAAAACAAGGAGGTGAATAGTTTATGGAAGGCAACAATCTTCTGGTTCAACTCGGCGGCATCCTGCTCACACTCGTCGTCACGCTGATCGGCATCTTCAAGGGGCTGGTTCCGAAACTCCTGGAATCATTCGAGAAACGCCTGTCGGACAAGGACACCGTTCTCGCGCAGCAGAACACGGCGCTCGATGAAGTATGCGGGGAGCGGAAAGCGTTGACAGATCACTTTCTGAAGTCCCTGAACGATGTGGTCGTTCAGAATTCGACATCAATGACGGCTCTGACGCAGACACTTTCCGAGTTCCGCAAGCAGATGCACGACGACCACGCCGTGCAACATGAAAATCATCGGGACATTCTTGATTTGCTCCACGAACAGCAGAAGAAACCGAAGTCCCGCGCCGTCGCGGGGTCTCGGAAATCATAAACGGGCTATCGCCCGAAATAACACTGGAGGTGTTATATGCATTTCAATGCAGATCAGGTTTTTCAAATCGTCACCGCGCTCGTGCCGTTGATAGTGGCCGTGCTAGGAATTCTGCTCAAGCTCTCACATGAAGACCGTGAGGAACTGGCGCACAGTGCTGACGCTGCGCTCAAACGGCTCGCCGCCGGCGAGATCGATTCCACGCATGCGAAGGAACTCATTCTCGCAACCGGTCTCATCCCGGAGAGTAAAGTCCAGAAAGTGGTCGCCGCAGTCGACGCGGCCAACAGCAAAGTCACCATCCGCAAAAAGAAAGGCGAACCACTCGAAGTCTTCACCGACAAACTCATACCCGGCGTCGGATTGACCGTGGACACAACAGGCGAAGTGAAGATCGAGCCGACTACTCTTACGGCCAAGGCGGGGCATAAAATCAGCAAGTGGTTCAAGAAGAAATTCTGAAGAAAACGAAATCTCGAAGGTTGTTATAAGGGACTGGCGCATTTTGCCGGTCCCTTTTTATTTTTTATCCGCATGATTTGTACTGCCACCCACTATAAAGAGATGATTTCACAATATCCGAACAAATGGACTAATATACTTAATCGACATGGTTATTCGTTGGGCAGGTACTTGGAAAACTCTTCGTGTGACAATTGGTATTTCTTCACCTCTTGCAAAAGAATAGGTTCTAAGCATTTGACCATGCGAGGAATGTCCTTCAGCTTTATCCAGAATAATCTGATATCTCCCGATGGAATCGTGACCTTGAAAGCAACACCGATAATCTTGGATTTGCGACGACGAACCGATTCCAAACTGAAAGCCCCGTCATCCATGTAGTATATGTCTTCGAGATACTCAGGGATGAGAATGTTTTTATGAAATTCTTCCTTATCTATTACCAACCTCTTTCTACTATTGCGCTTCGTTATCCTTACAAAGTCTGACTCTGATGGATAGAGTCCATAGACTATTCCGATATTGCGGTGCTTGAGCCAACCCAATCGAAGCGGGCGAAGCAATCCTTCCAGCGCTGACATCATTAGGGGGGCAATCTCTGAGATTAGTTGAGGTATGTCCTCATTTCTCATTGCAAAAATAGTCTCATGTTTCTTGGTCCCATCCGGCATCGTGTATGTCTTGTGAATATCTAGAATTCCCGACTTGTTACCGGGATGTATAGTGATATGTGGTCCATTCCCACTTTTTGGCAATAAGAGCATCTTACCGTCGGGACAGAACTGAAACGCCAACATATCAAAATCTATCCCACGAGCATCGTGTGGAAGCATTGAAATATTTGAATAGTTGCTCATTTTATTGATAACAGTCTTTTTCACTCACGGTCCACATCTACAGACGTTACTTCCGCAATGAACCATGTCTCTCTATAATCCATAGATGTTTCAAAGCCAATGTTAGGCGCAAGTTATCCGATGAATCCTGTAAGGTTGCCCTTGTGCATTTTTATATTCCCAATTCTCAGTTATGTTTACCTCTTCACATATCGCGCGCCACATCGTATGAAGGTTCCTTAATGTTGTATCTCCGAGATAGATACCTCCTGGCGGGGCTTTGCTTTGTATTTTTGCAGCAAGACTTACAATTGAACCAATGATGTCGCGATGTCTTTTTGTCTCAGGACTTCCTACTGTTGTGACATAAGCATCTCCTGAGTCCAACCCTATTCTGATATCGATTTCTGAAAAGTCCTCTTGTTTTAGTAAAGGATTTATCGCCTCGTATACAAGGCCTCTTATCGTGAGCGCACAATCTATCGCTAAGTCGTGCATTGTAATAAAACTAGGTTCAGGGAAATAAGCAATTAAGCCATCCCCCGTATATTTCAAAACATGTCCTCTGAATTTAGGTATTATCTCGCTCATCTCATATAAGATCGTTGTTATTAATTGCGTGTATTCTTTGGGTTCAATCTTTTGGGATAGTTTGGTTGAACCTTTTATATCAATGGACATTATTACAAATCCCAATTGGTCTTCCGATAGCGATTCAAGAAAATCCTCGGATTTATCTACAAGCTCCCCCGAAACGCCCTTCCCATTGAGGGCTTCCTTTATTATCGGTTTCCGTGATTCAATGTATTTATCAGCATTGCCAATTTTTGGTGGCTGAAAATAACCTGGCAAACCAACTTGCTGTTGAACAAAGCTCTGAATGGCTTCTGGCGAGAAATAAACATTGTCGAGCTTGTCGTATAAATGTTTTACGCCGTTAAGTTCTACCCATTCATATCTTCTTGGGTCAGGTTTTGCAATAAACGAAAAGGTTCTTTCCTTTTCATTTGTTTCTAAAATTTCAATTTCAAAATCCATTCTAAAGTTGAATTCATCGTGTTTCATTCTTTCCCCTTTACTTTTGTCGCAAAAAAAACTTCGAGTCATCTCTACGCTGGTAAATTATATCACATTTATTTCATACCAAGTGCCGCGGCCGGTACCGCGTTGTTTCAGGTGGCCGGATTCCACTAGTTTTTTCAGATGGAACTTAATCGTGTTCCGGTTGGCTCCGGTAACCTTTTCGGCGCCAGCGACCGTGACACGGCTATGTTCGCGCGCTATCTGGACGAGTTGATCCGACAGCGGAGGCAACGCGCCCATGATACGTTCCCGCTCCACTTTTTTCTGGAGCGCGTTTTTCTGCGTTACCATGCATTCGAGAAAGAACTTCACCCATTCGTGAAGTTGGGTTTCGTCAGCATCGAGCGTTGACTGACCGCGCCGCAGTGAGAGGTAGTATTCATCTTTGTTGTCTTCAATCACCCGTTCCATCGAACTGAACGGAACATAAGAGTAACCGCTCCGCAAAAGCAGCAGTGTCGTGATGGCGCGCGAGAGCCGACCGTTGCCGTCCTGGAACGGATGGATGGCAAGAAAGCGCACGATAAATGTGGCGATCACAAGCAGGGGATGGTATTCGCCGTCATCCAGAGCCTTATTGGTCCACGCGATGAGTGTTTCCATCATGCGCGGCGTGTCGAACGGTGAAGCTGTCTGGAATATGACTCCAAGGCTCTTTCCGTTCTCGTCGAATGCTTCAACGTGATTCGGAAGCGTTTTGTAATTTCCCCTGTGCCGCTCGTCTTTGTCCGAGTGCTTCAGCAACACACCGTGAAACTGCTTGATGTGATTCTCCGTAAGCGTTATTTCTTTCCACGAACTGAAAATCATCTCCATCAGCTCCGCGTATCCGGCGACTTCCTGCTCGTCACGGGAACGGAACGAATGAATCTGAAGCCCGGTTAGAAGCCGTTCGATTTCAGCATCCGTGAGCTTTACGCCCTCGATTCTCGTTGACGAGCCGATGGATTCGATGGTCGCAATCTTTTTCAGGGCTGACAACCGGTCGGGCGCGAGTTGTCCCAGCGCCTGCCATTGCCCTTTGAACTCGTCGATTTCGGCAATCAAACGAAGTGTCTTCTGAGTTATTTCCAATTTAGAAAGAACTTCCATGTCTTAACACCTACTTTCCTATCCACAAAATAGTCGCTTACAGCGGTTATGTCAAGAATATGGATATATTATGGATAAATACATGGATAATTGAAGAGGAGTAAAAGCGACTTCAGTTTTTACCGAGACAGCACTTTTTGAACTTTTTCCCGCTGCCGCATGGGCAGGGATCGTTTCTCCCGGTCTTCTGTTGTTTTCCTTTATCGCCAGCTCCTGGATAGACGACACCGGGAGAGGCCTTGATCTGTCCCATCGGCATACCGGAAGGTCTTCCGGCGCAGCCTTCTTTCCGGGATTGTTCCTCCAGTTCTTTCGCTTCGTCAGACTTCCCGGTTCTCTTCAGGAACTCGATAAAACGTTCGTACACATCCTGCCGGAATGTTCTGTCCTTCACGACATCCAGCGCCCTGCGGAAAATTTCCACCGATCTATCCGGGTTGCCCGCTCTTTCGTAGGCCTCCGCGGCGGTGATATGAATCCACGCCTCTTCCGGGAATCGCTTCAAATTATCCTCAGCCTGCTCAATCGCTTTCTCATGGCGACCGGCTTCCGAAAGGATTGTCACGGAGTCGCCGAGGAAGAGTTCGGGATCGAGATGCTTTGAAAGCCGCCGCGCCATATCGAGTGCCTCGTCCACGAAACCGGCCGCCGAAATATTGAGCGGCATACAAACCAGCACGTCGGAGATGTTGAACCCTCTCTCCATCTCATCGCGAGCGAAATATTCATCGATTTGCTCACTGGCGGATTCCGTGTGGTCTAAAACCGATGAAAATATCTCGTCCATTTTCACCACCGCGCCGTGCGCGATGCGACAGTCCGATTCGGTTATCTCGGCAATGCGTTTGTTCGAAATCTCCATGAGGGTGGTTATTTCCGCAGTCCGCAATTCATCTCTTAAACGATCTTCTGTCTTTTTCGATAGCGCCATGAGCGTCACCCGAGTCTATTCTAAATTTCCCCGCTCTCGTGTCATTGAGCGATTTTTTGTCCGTTCCAACAGTATATCACCACGCGCGGCATCCGGGCAGAGTGGGAAGACGGAACTTGACTTAATTTTGATGTGGCCGCTGAATATCAGGAATGTCAGACGGGGAGAGGTTTCAGCAGATGAGAATCCGCATCAAATTCGGGGAAAATCCTTATTCGAATGATTTCACCTGCTCGTACTGCGGACAACGGTTCAAAGACGGCGGGTTCTTTCTGAGAATCGAATATCGCGGGAAGGTAGTGGATATCCCGATTTGCGCGGAATGTTACGCGACGGACGCGCTCTACGAGGGAATGATCGACCTGACCGCGCATCACGCCGCTCATCCGATTGGACGCGCTTGAATGTGGAGGAATCAGACAGATGCCGGAAGATATGATAGATGTCGGTAAATGGGTCGTGTCCGAGAATTGCTTTTTTGTCATGGGACAGCTTCGGCGGTTGGGAGTGCTCACTCGCGAGGATGTAAAGAAAGCTATGCAACTGAAGAGGCCGGAATGGATCGCCATGATGAAAGAAAAAATTGGTCTCGCGCCGGAGACGAAAAACGAGGGAGATTGCGTATGAAGAAAAAGAAGAAGAAAAAAGAGAAAATGTCCGACCTCAGGGAAAAGGTGAAACCGCTCATAACCGTCCAGGAAGACGCCGGAGAACAACTTTATGCGATTGTGGATTTCTCGCTTCCGGACGATCCGGAGATTCGCCGGATCATTTCCAAACGACATTCCACCGGCAATATTTCTGCCGTCACATACATCGGAAAGGTCGGCGCGGACAGAACATGCTCAAGCAAGAGGGCCGTAATGAATATGGACAACGTGCCACCGGCCCGATTTTGGCAATCAGTTCAGATAATGGAACTGCTCTATCGCGCCCGTGGAGCGACGATGACCGTCAGCCGTTACGACGGCAAGACCATGCGCGAAGCCGCTGAACTGATGAAATCGCTTGATGCGGGTCGCGTATGGATCGGGAGCGAATGCGACCAGATTAACCTATGAGATTCCGGCTTCCACTGAACTATTCAGTTATTAAGTAATCCTTAACAACTGCCCCAATTTGACTCACCGCTAACACATTATGAAATTTCACGTCCATGGTGTTATCTTCTGATGAACCCAATCCATAGATCATAAGCATCTCCTTCGATTTGAGGGGTAAACGATTCTTTCCATGGCCCACCCCAGATTGGGTTTCTACCTACGGATTCTGCAACGACATCGAAGTACAACTGCTGATAGACAGAAAAATCCGAAGGCGTTGTTACGCAAATCTTAAAATAGCCAATATCATTCTTACAAGCTGTGTTTTCTAAGAATCCGATACGGTACCGCTTATCGCTATTTGAACTTGAATCATAATACCAGGAAGAATGTTTGAAATACGAATAATTATTCACTGTTTCAAGATTTACTACTCCTTTCTTCCAATTGCCATTCTTTCCCGTAGTCCAACAAGATTCGCCGACATTCCTGAGTTTTACTACCACACATGATGACTCCGATGGTCCTAAAGTCGGATCTGTCTCACGTCCTTCAAAGTGATATTTATAATCTGATTGATTTGACAATGTCTTCAATATAATTACTTTTTGAACGGTGTCCGCCTTGACCCATGTATTTCCAGCATCGTCGGAAACAAGAACCGTCCAATAATATGTCCATCCCGGATTTAAAGTTATATCTCGATAAGCGGTACCTCCACCAGAATTTGTATTAATAATGCGCAGGTCCGATGTCTTGTATGTGTATACATTCGAAGGATATGTAATAGGATCTTTGTTATTACCAATATAAAGCTTATACATTAAATCCTTGCTGTCCTTATCAAGGAATTCCCATGAAAATGTCTGAGTTGTTGTATAATCGCCACATGTATCGCAGCTTTCAGGCATTATCGGTCTTACATATGGCTTCTGGTTGTTTTTCTTCACAAAGTAGCAATCATTTGTGCACTCATATCCTTCTCGATTACTGATTCCGTCGCATTCTTCATTTCCGTTTAATATCTTATCTCCACAATATGGCCCAGTAACAGCATGTTTGTGACATGATAAGTCGCAATAGTCACAAGACCCACCATATGGCGGGTTACACGCCGTATTCGTATTTGCCGTTCCATTGTCGCAGTTTTCGTTTCCATTTTTTATTTCATCCCCACATCGTGATCCTAACAATGTTATTAGATGACATGTTCTATCGCAATATTTACATGTGCTTCCGTATGATGCATTACATCCTTTATCTGTATTTGAAACCCCGTAGTCACATTCCTCTACATTATCCTTTATTCCATTTCCACATGTGGTTTCCTTCTCACATTTTGCTGAACAACCATCGCCTGATACAGTATTCCCATCATCACATGCTTCACCCATGTTCACGGTTCCATCGCCACACCTTGATCCAAACACGGTTTTAATATGACACGTTTTATCACAGTATGTACATGAGCTTCCATAAGATGCATTGCATCCTGAATCTGTATTTGAAGGTCCGTAGTCACACTCCTCCGCATTTTCTCTTTTCCCATTTCCACAATTGATTTCATTTTGACATGTTGAAGAACAACCATCACCAGAAATTGCATTGCCATCGTCACACGCTTCACCATTATCTATGCTTCCATTGCCACAGGATAATCCGAAATTCAGGTTAGCACAATATATGGCTTTATGATCTGTACCACCAAATCTATAGGCAGTCAGTTCAAATGTTGTGCATGCT
>CAZXAC010000124.1:0-7657 GCA_964638335.1 uncultured Lentisphaera sp.
ATATATGGGGAGGAGAGGGAAATCTTCTTGAATTTCCTATAATACATCCTCGTGCGGTTGCAAAAGACCTAAAGGCCTTGAGAGGGATATCCAAAGGAGATACTGGAGAACAAAGCCAATTTGGAGGAAAGTGGAAAGCCCCGGGAGTAGAACATATTACTCTATATGTTCAATCAAGATTCCTGTGGGATGCGACTCAGGATGTCGAAAAAATCCTAGATGAGTATCACAAACTCTACTACGGTCCCGCCGCCGCAGAAATGAAAATTGCGATGGACTATGCGGAAAAAAATTATGCCAGAAATGATACAAGCAGAAGTCGTGGCAGGGGCAACCCGATGAATGTTTCCCCCGAAATAAAACTAAAATTCAGGGAACTTCTTGAGAACGCTAGAAAAGTTGCGGGAGATGGCATATATGGACAAAGAGTTCAGAAAATAATCTCAGAATTAAAGGACCCTTCTGAAATTAATCAACCCAAGGACGCAACTGCTAAGCCTGGAAAAGGCAAGTCTAAGCCCAAGGGCAAGAATGGCAAGGAAGAGCCTGTATTGGATGCCAAGGCTCAAAAGGAAAAAGAAGATTCCATGATGAAACAATTGCAGGCCGAACTCGGACTGGATCAGGGGCAGGGCCAGCCAGCGCCCAAACCTGCATCAAAAGAAGTGAAGGCTGAAAAAGTCGCCCTTAAGGCCTCCGGTATTCTCGGTGCCGATCCATCAAAGGCACCTGAATACAATCTAAAAAATAATATGGATGAGAAGGCTGCGGCCTCTGTAAAGACTAGTTTCCGTTTCTCTTGGGATAATGATGCTATCGTATTTGATATTTTGTGTGGTGAAGCTGATATGAAAGGGATTTCCGCCAATAAGGACGTATTCAGCGGAGACCATGTAAGCGTGATAATAGAAACCCAAAATCATTCCTATTATCATATAAACATAAATCCAGATGGGAAAATCGCAGAGGGTAATCCCGCTCCAAAATGGAAGTCACTGGCTGATGTTAACGTTGAAAAAGGTCCTGATTTCTGGAGGATTAAGCTTCGCATTCCAGTAGTTGGAGATGAGGAGGCCCTCGCCGATCCAAATCATCGAATGGCGGGCTCAATCCCGACTCCAGAAGACTCTTGGTCTTTCAACATAGGAAGGAAACGCGTAAGAAACGGCTCCACCGAATTCCAGGCATTTTCTCCGACCAAGATGAAATTGTTTGATGTGCCGGAAAAATTTGCCAAACTAGAGGTCAGATAGTGGCTTCATCCCTAGTTTCGTTCGAAAAACGGAATTAGAGCTTAGTTGCCTAAAAATCTTGCTCGTTTTTTAGCGCATACCAAAATTCGAATGTGTACTTTTTACATTTGTTCGGGAACAGAAATAACCGATTTTTTATGTGAGTTGACAAGTTAAAAAATAAGGAATGAAGTTATGAAGAGATTTTTTCTGTTATTTTTCGGATTATTTGGTTTATGCTTGCAGGCGGAACAATTTATCGTTGAGAACGGCCAGCCCAAGGCGCAGATCGTTATTGCGGCTGAGAACCGCCCGAGGTCGGCAAGCTTGGCTGCCCTGGAACTGCAGTATCATGTTCAAAAGATGAGCGGCGCACGTATTCCTATTGTCACAGAGCCCACAACGGATATTCCGACAAAAATTTATGTCGGGAAAAGTCCTGAGACTGAAAAATTGGGGGTTACAGATAAGGATTTAAAATATGGAGCTTACAGGATTAAGTCAGGTCAGGGTTGGCTTGTATTGCTCGGAGATGACCGCGATTTTGTGCCACCTTTTGAACCTTGGCCGATGAAAAGAAACGAAGTAAAAAAATCTGAAGAGGTTTGGGCCAAAGCCATCGAAGGAAAAACTGATGCTTCTTGGGAATTCCCTTTCAAGGCGGGTTTCAAGTGGATTTGGAATCCAAAGGATTTTGAAAATATTTTGGACGAACGTTATGGGCAAGGGTCCTCTGCTCTTTGGAAGACTGGGGGAAATACTGTAAGCGGATTTTGGGAGAAAGACGAGAACGGCTCTCTGAATGCGGTTTGCGACTTTCTCCGCGGTTTTGGCTGTCGCTGGTACATGCCGGGGCAGGAAAATGAGGTGATTCCGCAGATGTCTTCTATAGCAATCCCTGCTATAGACAAGACAATAAATCCGGATTTCCCGATTAGGGCTTTCAGTTGGAATGACTTTGGTTCTTTTCCTTTTGACGGGATGATTTGGGCTAAACGTATTGGAATTGGAAGCAGTTATCAGAAGTTGGGAGCGATGGGAGGCAATCACGGGCTAATACAAATTCATGGCAACGATAAGATGAAGAAAGCTCATCCGGATTATTATGCTTTGATTAATGGCAAACGGGATACAGAACATCGTGATGTCGGAACTCCGTGCCTCAGTTCCGAAGGATTGATAAGTGAAACTGTCAAGTATGCTCGTTTTTTATTTGATGAATACAAGCTTCCAGCTGTTGACGTAATGCCAGGAGACGGCTTTAGAATTTGCGGTTGTGAAAAATGTAAAGGGAAGAGCGCTTCTTATCTTGTTTGGAACTTTGTCAACCGTGTCGCAAGCGAAATCTACAATACTCACCCATACGGACTTATTACCTGCGGAGCCTATACCTCCTATTCTGAGCCGCCAGACAATATAGATAAATTCAGCCCAAATGTATTTGTGATTATCACAAATTGCGGCCGGCCTTTGATGGATGACCCTGATCATTGGAATGCTTACAAGGCAAAAATAGAAAAATGGTGCAGTAAAATAAATACTGGTAATATGATGAGAAATGAGAACAGTCGGTACCATATTTGGAAGGAAGGCGCGCCGATTCCATTCCCAGTGATTCATCCAAGAGCTGTTGCAAAAGATATGAAATTTCTGAAAGGCAAGTGCGATGGAAACCGCGGGGAGCAAGGGCAGACAGCCGGTTCCTGGCACGCTCCGGGCGCAGACCATCTTACCATATACGCCCTAGCCAGCTTCCTTTGGAATGCAGATCAGGATGTCGAAAAAATGCTTGACGAATATCATACTCTCTTCTATGGACCAGCGGCGAAGGAAATGAAGGAGGCAATTGATTTTGCTGAAAAAAACTATGCCCGCAATGACCAGAGCAGAAGTCGTGGCAGGGGAGATCCTCGTAATGTTTCAATTGATACAAGATTGAAATTGTGGGAACTACTTCAAAAAGCTAGAAAGACCGCCGGAGAGAGCGTATATGGACAGAGGATTCAAAAGTTTATTTCTGAACTTGAGGATCCTTCCCAAGAAAAAACTTCTGCCAATAATTTAACGAAAGTCGACAGCAAGACCAAGGATAAAGGAAATAAAAACAAGGACAAGAAAGCAACTCCGTTGGATGCCAAGTCCGAAAAAGACAAAGAAGAACAAATGATGAAGCAACTGCAAGAGGAACTCGGAGTCGTTGATAAATAGCTTGCATTTCTCATCAGGAGAAAAAAGAAGAAATTCCTAGCTTGCTAAAAGAATCATAATAATAAATGGAGAAAACGATGAGGAAATTGCTTGCTGGTCTCGTTATGGCGGTAATCGGGAACATCGCCGTGTTAGCGGAGGATAAGCCACTCCAAATTGTGATTGACGGAAAACCCAATGCGCAGATCGTGATTGCGGCAGAAAATCGACCGCGGATGACGACGCTTGCGGCGCTCGAACTGAGAAAATACGTTGAGAATATAAGCGGGGCGCGTTTGCCGATAGCTACGAGTCCGGACGCAAGTCTCCCCTTGAAAATATATGTGGGAAAGAGTCTAGAGACCGAAAAGCTCGGATTGAAAACTGAAGATCTGCAATACGGTGCCTACCGTATTGTTTCAGGCCCAGATTGGCTGGTGTTGCTGGGAAAGGATTTTGATTTTGATCCAGTCAAACACAAACTACCACTTTCCCGTGGAGATGTAAAGCGAGCTGCAGCCGAATGGGATGAGGCGGTCAAGAAAAGCGGGCTTACCGACACGACTTGGACCTATCCTTTTGGCGGCTGCTTCAAGGGTTTTTGGGAGCCATCCACATTTGAAAAAGACATGAACGAGCAATACGGTGAGGATGCAGCTGGACTTTGGATCAGTGGTGGGAACACGGTGAAGGGTTTTTGGGAGCAGGACGGCTCGGGTTCAATGAATGCCGTGCATGCTTTACTAAAGCAACTAGGAGTAAGGCACTATATGCCGGGAGATTTGGGACTTATTCTGCCCAAGATGGCATCCATTTCGGTCGGTCCGATCAACGAGTTCTCCAAGCCGGACTTTGCGGCAAGAAATTGGCGTTTTCTTTCCTATTATCGTTTTTCTTTTGATGATGTTATTTGGCCGCGACGTATCGGGATGAACTCTATTTATGAACGCTCAAGCCCGATTATTCTCAGCCACTGGCTGGTACACGTTTACGGTAGCGATGAAATGAAGAAGGCCCATCCCGATTACTACGCCCTTATTGGAGGCAAACGGGATACTGAACACCGCCGTTATGGAACAGCTTGCTTCAGTTCTGAAGGTTTAGTTAAGGAGGCGGCGAACTTTTCCCGCTTCCTATTTGACCAATGCAACGTGCGTGTTGTAAGTCTTTGGCCCGGTGACGGTCTGAAAATTTGTCAGTGCGAAAAATGCAAAGGGAAAACAGCATCTGACCTCGTGTGGGGATTCACCGACAAGGTGGCCCGCGAGGTTTATAAGACTCATCCAGATAAATTTGTCTTGGGAGGGGCATATACCTCATACGCCGAGCCTCCAAGCTCTATTGAAAAATTTTCACCAAATTTCATCATCTCAATCTCAAACTCAGGACGTGCACGAATGAACGATCCGGAGCACTGGGCAGAATATCAAGCCAGAGTGCGGAAATGGGCGGCTAAAGTTGAGCCCGGCAACATTCTGCGTGGAGAGAACAACCGTTATCACATTTGGGGAATTACCGAAGAAGGCAGAGGAAATCCGATTTCCTATCCCGTACTACATCCTCGTGCCGTTGCCAGGGATCTGAAATTTCTCAAGGAAATCGGCTGTTACGGAGAAGATGGCGAGCAGTCTCAATTGCAGGGACGTTGGAAGCATATGGGGCTTGAACACATCACACTCTATCCTCAATCCCAACTGCTATGGGATGCCGATCAGGATGTAAACAAGATTATTGACGAATACTGCAATAACTTCTACGGATCTGCCGCCAAGCAGATGAGAGAGGCGATAGACTTCGCCGAAAACAACCTTGCTGTCCAAGATGAGAGCCGTGGACGCGGTCGAGGAAATCCGATGAATGTGCCTCTAGCGACTGCTTTGAAGTTACGAGACCTGCTCGACAAGGCAAAAGCCGCGGCAGGAGATAGCATTTGCGGTAAGCGTATTCAGATCGTGATGGATTGTCTCCAGCCAAGAGACGAGATGATTGCGAAATATGAAACTAAAGAAGAAGATATGGCCAAGTTGCGGGCAAAGGCCCCTCTGGCGGTCGGTGTTAAAGGTAGTGACTTATCGAAAGCGACCACCTATAAGCTCGTGAAAAACAATTCAACCACGACAGTCTCTGCCGAGACGAGTTTTACGCTTGGCTGGGATAAAAATGCCCTCCTTTTCAATATCTTATGCAAGGAACCAAACATGCAAAAATTGCAGGTGAGCTCCGATGTAAGTGGTGGCGATTATCTAGCGATCTCTATTGAGACCCAGAATCACTCCTACTATCACATCGAAGTCAATCCTGATGGAGTTCTTGTGGATGGTGACCCCGGTCCCAACTGGAAATCGCTCGCGGAAGTAAAAACCGAGAAGGGCGCGGATTTCTGGACAATACAGCTCCGAATTCCCGTGGTCGGCTCAAACGAAGCAGCCTCTGATCCTCTCCATCGAGTTGCCGGGGCGATGCCGACGGAGAAGGCTCCGTGGTACTTTAATATTGGCAGGGCTCGCACTGCTGGCGAAACACGCGAATTGACGGCGTTTTCACCAACTGGAGGAGCTTGGAAACAGCCCGCAAAATTCGGACGACTTGAGATAAAATAATTTTGCGAAATTCGCAGATGGCAAGATTAAAATAAAAAACAAGGCTTGTCCGTTTTAATTTAAGGTGATAGTGTCTTAAAAGGCAAATAAAAGGTAAAGGAGCCCAATGAGGAAACCGTTATTGTATCTAATCTTGTCGTTGCTGTCTCTTGCGAATTTCGCAGGGGAACAGTTCATCGTGAAGGACGGAAAGCCGAATGCCCAGATTGTGATTGCGGCAGAGAATCGTCCTCGCATGGTTACACTTGCAGCGTTGGAACTGCAGTATCACCTTCATAAAATGAGTGGGGTTCGCCTGCCAATAGCAACGAGTCCAGATGCGTCAGTTCCAGTAAAGATATATGTAGGAAGAAGTCTGGAGACTGAGAAGCTTGGAATCAATACAGATGACTTGAAATACGGTTCCTATAGGATTAAATCGGGAGCGGACTGGCTTGTATTGGTGGGAGATGACCGCGACTTCGACTCGCCATTCAAACCGTTGCCGAAGACGCGAGGAGAAAATGAAAAGGGGATTGAAGCTTGGAAGAAGGCGACAGCTGGAAAGACGGATTCCGAATGGATGTTTCCATTTGGGGGAGCGTACAAGAACTATTGGAACCCCAAAGATTTCGACAAGATTTTTGATGATCGTTATGGCGAAGGCTCATCGGCTCTTTGGAAGACAGGCGGCAATACGTCCAGCGGATTTTGGAATTTTGACGAGAACGGATCCCTTAATGCGGTTTGCGACTTTCTTCGCAGTCTTGGATGCCGTTGGTACATGCCGGGACAGGAAAACGAGGTGATCCCACAGATGTCTTCGATTGCCATTCCAGCTGTGGACAAAACAGTAAATCCTGATTTTGCGACTCGCGCATACAGCTGGAACGACTTTGGTGGTTTTTCTTTCGATGGAGTTATATGGCCGAGAAGAATGGGGGTTAGCACAGCCTTCGCCAAATTAGGAATTATGGGAAATCACGGGCTGATTAGTGTTCACGGGCATGAAACCATGAGAAAAAAGCACCCGGAATACTATGCCTTGATTGGAGGTAAACGTGATACTGAGCATCGCAAAGTTGGAACTCCCTGCTTCAGTTCCGAAGGTTTTACAAAGGAAACAGTGAAATATGTGAGTTTCCTATTAGGGGAATACAATATGCCGTCAGTGGACATAATGCCTGGGGATGGACTCAAACTCTGTCAGTGCGAGTCTTGCAACGGCAAATCTGCGTCGGACTTAGTCTGGGGCTTTATCAATCGTGTTGCTACGGAAGTCTATAAGGATCATCCAGACAAGTTGGTAACATGCAGTTCATATACTTCCTATTGGGATCCACCGTCAAACATAGAAAAATTCAGCCCTAATGTTGGTGTGATAATAACGAACTGTGGTCGTGCAAAAATGGATGATCCAGAACACTGGGAAAAGTATGTGAAAAACGTTGAAGGATGGAGCAGTAAACTAGCTCCCGGGAATATACTGCGCAACGAAAACAGTCGTTTTCATATTAGTGGCAGAGACGAGGATGGCAAAAGGGGCGGTCCTGTCTCCTTTCCGGTTATCTATCCCAGAACGGTTGCGAAAGATTTACATTTCCTAAAAGGTAAGTCTTTTGGAAACCGCGGAGAGCAAGGACAATTGAGAGGAAAATG
>CAZXAC010000125.1:0-7643 GCA_964638335.1 uncultured Lentisphaera sp.
TGTTGCTACGCACCACCTCGGGATGTATATGATAAAGATATGTCCCGGCAAGCAACACGAGTATTATGGACAAGACACCACTAACTAAGCTTTGTCTCCAAAGATTGAGCATTCCAGACAATCTTTCCCTTTCCCTTACATACGATTGATATACTTTTAACGTTGGCATATCTATGATCTGTCCCTTTCTCATCAAAATTTGCCCTTTTTTGACATCCACAACAACGGGAGATACCTGCTCATAGGCAATATCTCTTCTTTTGTTGGTCTCAACTTCATCGTATACCAAATTGCCCGTCATAAACATATTAATGATCTTGGAGGCTGTCTTTTGTACTTTTTTTCTGTTTTCGGGTGAATAGTTTTGCGAAATTCGCATGGATGCTTCTTCTGCAGCTTCTGAAGGAGTCAATATCTGCTCTATCCTCAAAACCCTCTTTCTCAATCTGTCTTTGTCATCCATTATTCTTATTTTTTCACCTTTCCTAAATTCCTTTTCAGAGTTATTTACAACCCCTTCTTCTAGGACATCGACAGTGTTCTTAATAAATAAACTCTTTTTTTCTTCTGACTGCAATATTAGGGAAAGCATTTCTGGACTTGATTCTCCTTCAGCTTCCAGGAATGTTCCATTTGTAGAATCCTTGGAAATAGATATTACTTTCGTTAATTCATCATCTTTCCCTTCTAAAAATGACGAAATTTTCCCAATTACAGAATCCGACATTTTTGCGTCAATCCTGTAAATGACGGGTTCCTGCATTCCTAGTTGCATCTTCAGCATTTCCGTCATTTCTTCATCAACATAAGAAAAGTCGCAATCTGAAAATATTGACGCCGGAGCTCTTTGCCCTTCAATAAAAACTTGTTTTTCTCCCTCATATGGCAATACCAAAATGAAAACACATGACAACCATAGTGAGAAAATTATTGCTATTTTTAGCAGAGGAGATCTGTCCATTTTGCCTGCTTTACCAGAAGCCGATATGTCTTTGGGCTTTTCGACAGAATTCTTTTTTTTAAAAATTGTCTTTAAATTTTCAATTATTTTCATCTTTTTTTACGACTATTTTGCTTAGAATCTGTGGAATAAGCATTAATTATCCTCTCAACCAAGGGATGCCTTACCACATCCTTTGAGTTAAAATGTACAAAGGCTATGTCTGGAATATCAGAAAGAATATCAAATGCTCCGGACAATCCTGACTGTTTATTTTTCTCAAGGTCGGTTTGGCTTGGATCTCCTGTTATTACGCATTTTGAATCAAATCCAAGTCTTGTTAAAAACATCAGCATCTGTTCTTTGCTGGTATTTTGAGCCTCATCTAGTATTATGAAGGAATGGTTCAGAGTTCTTCCCCGCATAAATGCCAACGGAGCAACTTCTATTATTCTTTTTTCCATAAGTTTAGACACTTCTTCAAACTCCAGCATATCATAAAGCGCGTCATACAAAGGGCGAAGATAGGGCATTATCTTCTCCTCCAGTGTGCCCGGAAGAAATCCGAGATTTTCTCCAGCTTCTCTCGCTGGTCTTGTAAGAATTATCCTACTGAATTTCCCCTCCAAAAATTCAGAAACAGCCATAGCCATTGCTAGATACGTTTTTCCTGTTCCTGCCGGACCAATTCCAAAAACCATATCTTTTTGCCTTATGCTTCTGGTGTACTCAAGCTGGTTTGATGTTCTTGGAATTATTGCATCTTTTTTCTTCCCCACTCTTATCCTATCCGAAAAGTAACTCTTAATCTCGGAAGACGGAGAGTTCTTAGAAACCTTTAGTAGTTGATCAAGCGTAGATTGTGTTATTCTTCCATCTCCCGAATTTTGAAGAGATATAAGTTCCCTAAAGAAATCCGATGCCTTCTTAAGAGAATCCTTATTGTCGGACTTTATTTTTATTTTCGTGTCACGAACATTTATGCTGACACCAAAAGACTTCTCAACTGCAGATAAATTCTGAGATAGATTACCGGCTAAGAGAGAGTCCAAGTCCGTTGGACTGGCCACATAAAAAATTTCTTCCGACATCAGAAAAAATTAGGGCTTTGGAGGGATGCTTATCACCGTTCCGGCTTTAAGCTTGTTTGGATCAGCAATTTTATCAGTGTTTGCATCAAGGCTTAGCTTCCAGTCCCCACCCTTTCCATAGAACTGTTTTGATATGCTCCAAAGAGAATCACCTTTGGAAACCGTGTATTTTTCCCCTTCAGCCGGAACAACCGGAGCAGCGTTATCCGGAGTACCCATCATAGGAGGAAGAGCTGGTACGTCGGAAGAAGAAAGAGGCTCATCCATACTTGAAGGAGGCACAGACTGCGGAGCCTGCCATCCCGTGTAGTTACTCTTTATAAATCCCTCCCAACGAAGTTCATCCTGTCCGTACGGAGTCCTTTCCAATTCGGGAGTCCCGCACCCATAAAAGAGAGAAATTACAAAAACAATACCTGCTGATAAAACCATCTTTTTCATGACAAAATCCTCCATCATAAAATTATTTGTTTAGTAATATAATACTCAGAATCTAAAAGTCCAATTTTTTCAGAATCAGAGCCGCATTGTGTCCGCCAAATCCAAGGTTTACATTTATTGCAGTATTTATTTCTTTATTCTTTGCCTGATTGGGAGTATAGCACAAATCACACTCCGGATCTGGATTTTCGTAATTGATTGTTGGCGGAATTATCCCCGTTTTTATTGCCATTGCGCAAACTATGGTTTCAAGTCCGCCGGCGGCACCAAGAGAATGTCCCATCGTTCCTTTTGTACTACTTATATCAAGTTTTCGAGCTTGTTCTCCGAAAACTCTCTTTATGGACAGTGTTTCATATTTGTCGTTTAGAGGGGTACTAGTTCCGTGAGCATTTATGTATGATATTTTATCCAAAGAAAGTTTTGAATGTTTAATAGCTGTATTCATAGCGTTCGCGGCTCCTGATCCATCTGGGGAAGGGGAGGTTATGTGATATGCATCTGCAGATGCTCCATACCCTGCGATTTCAGCTATGATTTGAGCCCCTCTTTTCCTGGCGTGTTCGTATTCTTCCAATATTAAGACCCCAGCTCCTTCCGACATCACAAATCCATCTCTTTCGGCATCGAAAGGTCTGCTAGCCTTTTGGGGGTCTGAATTCCTCTGGCTCATGGCCTTCATGGAACAAAATCCCGCAAATCCTATCGGGACTATAGTGGCTTCAGCCCCACCGCTTATCATAACGTCAGCATCTCCCCTTTTTATTATCCAAGAGGCTTCGCCTATCGAATGGCACGCTGTTGCGCAAGCCGTTACTATACCAAAATTTGGTCCTTTAGCTCCATAGCGCATGGATATGGAACCAGCCGCCATGTCTCCTATCATCATCGGTATCAAAAGAGGAGATGTTTTGTCCGGTCCCCTAGAAAGCAGTATGGAGCTTTGATCTTCTAAAGTTTTTAACCCCCCTATTCCGCTACCCACTAGGACTCCAACCCTCTCCGGGTTCAGCCCTGAAAGGTCTCTGGCGAATCCGGCCATCTTAATGGCTTCGTCGGACGCAGCTATGGCGTAGTGGCAGAATAGGTCTAATCTCCTAGCTTCCTTTTCCGGCATATAGGATGAAATACTGAAGTCCTTGACCTCTCCGGCTATCTGAGTTTTGTACCTAGCTGGATCAAATCTGCTTACAATACCAATTCCGGACCTGCCATTAACCAGCGAATCCCACATCGCGGGGACGCTGTTGCCAACGCATGAAACAGCACCCATTCCAGTTATGACGACCCTTCTTTCCATTTAAGTATGTTCTCCTGCTCAGATTCAAAACCCACAGAACAAAAAGGGGATTTTTAATCCCCTAAGTGTAAACAAGCAAATATCGAAAGCTTTACTTCTGGCAATGACCTTCGATGTACTTCACCGCGTCTCCGACGGCGGTAAGTTTTTCAGCGTCTTCATCCGGAATTTCCGCTCCGAATCCTTCTTCGAGAGCCATCACAAGCTCAACGAGGTCAAGAGAATCCGCTCCGAGATCATCTATGAATTTCGCTTCATTTGTGACCTGTTCAGGAGAAACTCCAAGCTGTTTTACAACGATTTCCTTTACTTTGTCTGCCAATGATGACATCAGCAACCTCCGAGTTTTTATTTTTGGGTTGATTACTAAATTTATATCTTAAAACAAACAGGGGAGTAATTTTCCACACTGAACACAAAATTCAAGTGAAAATTAAAAAAAATTATTTCCTTTCTCCAAATATTGCGGAACCAATGCGAACAATAGTAGCCCCTTCCTCCACGGCTATAACATAATCGGAACTCATCCCCATGGAAAGCTCTAGGCGGCCGAAACCAAATTCCATTTGCAGTCTTTCAGCAAAGTTCCTAAGCTTAGAAAATATTTTTCTCAATCCTATCTCGTTTTCTCCATAAGGGGCCATGGTCATCAGTCCACAAAATTCCAAAGAACTCATGTCCTTCGCTTTTTCACACATACAAAGCAATTCTTCTTCCGAAACTGTTCCAAATTTGCTCTCTTCTCCAGAAACATTCACTTCAATAAGAGCCTTTACCACCTTCGATTGCTGATCACAAATTTTTTCAATTCTTTTAAGAAGCTCAAGATTGTCAACTGAATGTATGAACGCAGCATTATTAACAGCCTTAATAACTTTATTGGATTGGAGGTGACCTATCATGTGCCATTCTATGTCGGACGGAAGGACCGCTGCTTTCTTTTCAAGCTCTTGGACTCGGTTTTCCCCAAATCTGCGAATATCGCAGGAGTATGCCTTAAGGACATCTTCTGGCGGGAAATTTTTGCTTACCGCCACTAGCTTCACGTCATCCGGAGTCCTTCCAGAACTCAAAGCCGCCGCACGTATGGAAGAACGGATATTTTCTATTCTTTCTCTTATGGATTCTATCTCCATCGATTGATTCATCTAGTTAATGAGAAGTTTGAAAAAATCCTCTTGGAATTCATTTCCATTCTGCGTCTCAGATGTCATTAGGGAAGGGTCTATCTTGAAATTCATTTTAACTACGCCATCCCTTGAAGAAATTTTGAAACTATCCATAATTTGATTGGCAAGCTTTTGATTTCCGGAAGAAATTTTAGCCACAACTATAAGAAACAAGGTGTTAGTCTGAAATTGTAACATCTTTTCATTTTTTGGATCTGACAGGAGTTCTCCACTTACCTCAATCATCGTCCCGTCGCCGCTGCCAAAAGAGAAGAAAGCCTCTTCCAGAACTTTTCCAAAAATAGAACTAGGATTAATACCCTTTTCATGTTTGTCTCCTCCGAGACTTGCAATATTTCTAACATGCGCAGCACCAAAGACATTCGAATTTTCGGAGGACATAAATCTCCCAGAGAGTTTTCCAGCCAATCCTCCGCCTTTCACTTCACTAATTAATGTAGGGTCTTCTGAAATCATCAAAATGTCATTGGCAAAATAGGATAAAAAAATAGTTTTATTCTTCTCGAAAAATTTATGGACATTCCTTCCAGACACAGCAAAGGTTTCTGGTTTCCTATCCTTTATCATCGACAAAAGGTCAGGCTCTTTTACAGTTGTTTCAAGTATAATCACGGCGCGTTTCGAATACATTCCAGCAATAACAGCCTTTTTTATGCTCTTCTCAAAATCTACTCCTTTTGCTGAAAACGCAGCGTTAATCAAGGAGTATTCCGGAACTGTACGCAAAAAATCCGAAAACCCAGCCTTTTTTAGCGCCCTATCTGGAATTAGTTCAACCACGTAGTCTGAGCTGGATGGTATTAAATTTAAAGCTTCATACCCGTAGCAAACAACCGAAAAAACCATGCAAACTAACGCCAAAAATGTCCTCATAAAAATTTCTCCTTAAAATTAATTACATAATAGAAAAGCGGTGCGTTTATAACAAGACTGTCCACCAAGTCCAAAATCCCTCCTATGCCGGGAATACCACAGCCAGAATCCTTGACTGAAGCAGATCTCTTGACCACCGATTCTATCAAATCTCCAGCAACTCCCCCAAAATAAAGAACAAACCCAAAGAAAATGCCCCAGCGAATTCCCATATCCGAAGGGAGGAAGGAAGAGGCAAATATCCCAACCAACACACTTGAAACAAGTCCAGCAAAGAAACCTTCCCAAGATTTTTTAGGACTGATTTTCGGTATCATTTTGTGATTGCCGTTCTTCATAAAAGATGCCGTAAGAGTACCAACAACGTAAGCACCAATGTCTCCAGATTTCGTGACTGTTATAAGGAACAGAGCAAAAAGAGAAGAAGACCTCCAATCCCATATGTACAATCCCATAATGTGGCTTATTGGGATGACAAAAAATATCACTGGCGCATATGACTTCATGATTAAATGAAATGTTTTAGAATCTCCACTGAAAAAGATTACTTGCAGACTAAAAAATATCAGGATTATCAAAAGAACCAAAAATAGACCTTCACAAAAATTAAAAGACATTATAAAACTCGTCATTATTCCTATGACAGGAAGGATAGAACAAAACAGTGGAAGAATTCTGACCTTTCCCAGCGTAGACAGTTCGTTTCTAAACATAAAATGAAACTCTTTTACGATCAAGGCAGATATGATTAGCGAAAAAAGAAAAAATATAACCATCGACGATTTTGTCTTGGATGAAAGCATCCAAAGGCATAGCCCAATCAATCCTATTGAGCTGATAAATCTATAAAAAAATACTTTCATCTTCCTCCAAAACGCCTTTGTTTTTCAGAATAGAATTTTAAGGCTTCCTTAAAATCATCCTCAGAAAAATCCGGCCACAAAACTTTGCTGAAGTATATCTCTGAGTAAGAAACTTGCCACAGGAGGAAATTGCTCAGCCTGGTTTCCCCGCTGGTTCTTATTAGTAAATCTGGATCCGGAAGAGATGGATAGTATAGGAATTTTCTAAATTTTTCTTCATTTATATCTGCAGCTTTTATCAAACCACTTGCAATATCAGATGCCATTTTGACAGTTGCGTCAATTATTTCAGATCTTCCTCCATAGTTTACAGCTAGGACTAAATTCCAATTCTTATTGGCAGAAGTACTCTTAATAGCTTCAGATATAGCATTCCTTTGTGCAGAAGGCAGACCGTCTATCCTGCCTATAAAATCTAATTTCACTCCCTTCTCATTCATCTCTCTTATATATTTTCTCAAAAATACCGTAAGAAGCCCCATTAATCCCTTTACTTCTATTGGAGGACGTTTCCAATTTTCCGTGCTAAAGGCATATAAAGTAAGATACTTTACCCCATGAACTTGACAGTAGTCCACAACTCTTCTAACCGTTTTAGCTCCAGCCTCATGTCCCTCAAGGGTTGAAACACCATTTTTCTCCGCCCACCTGCGATTCCCGTCCATTATCATAGCAATATGCCTTGGAACCATTTCAAACCCCATAAAGACGTTCTTCTACTTCAGCACACACACAATGATATATTTTCGTGTGATAATCCTGTATCTTATATGTTTCAGTTAGTGGAACCCTTATTGAAAGATCTGCATCCGCAACACATCTTCCCTCCTTTCCTCCTGTCAATAATACACTAAATAAACCTTTCACCTTAGCTACTTTAAGGGCGTTAGAAACATTTTCAGCATTACCTGAACAAGAAATACCCATAAGGACATCTCCTTTTTC
>CAZXAC010000126.1:0-7511 GCA_964638335.1 uncultured Lentisphaera sp.
CGGAACAGGCGGTCGGAGCGAAGGACATTGATTTCATGGCGGACATATATTCCCTTGGTGCGACGCTGTATCACATGGTTACAGCCAATGTCCCCTACGATGCCTCCACGGCAATGGCAATAGTCTCAAAGCACATCTCAGAACCTTTGCCGGACCCAAGGAATTATAACAGCATGCTGAATGACCAGACCGTCGCCCTGATAAAGATAATGATGGCAAAGGATAAAAATGACAGGCAAAAAAGCTGGAGAGCCCTTATAGAGGACATAGAAAGGGTTTTATCTGGTCAATATCCGATAACGCCTGTACCGGAATCAAACAAGACCACCGTTGCTCCAATATCGGCTGAAAATATTCCCGACCAAAAACAGCTCGGGAAGGACGAAGATCTGACAGTTGCGGACGCCACCCCTGCCGCCGGACAGGCCGTGCAAACGGCGGACAAGCCTGCTTCATCAAATCGTACCCTCAAAATTATAATTCTTCTTGCCGTGTTTCTGATGATTGCTTTCGTAACTGCATGCGTTGTCGGATTCTTCGCTTACAAATATTGGAAGTCGAAAAATGGAGAGACAAGATATTCGCCTCTGCCTACGGAAATAATTGAAAATCATCCTTCAAATAATGTCAAACCCTCCCCGGATACAAGTGTTTCAAGCGCAGATGCCATATCTAAGCCAGATCCTTCACAAGAGGAAAAAATTCCAACAACAATTGCGAGAGAGCCAGAAAGCGATAGTCTGCCGGCCAATCCACTTCCACCGGAAAATTCCGAGACCAAGCCAAAAGTGGAACGAGAACGTCCATCCTGGTAATAAAGTCCTCCATTACAGCTGTTTTCTATCGCGATTGGAAATCGGAGTAAAATTGGATTGAGCATGCTAAGGTAGAAATGCCTTTGCGTAATCAATGCACTTATACTCTTATACTAATTCTTACTAAGCGCACTAAAAAACAAGATTTATCTTATACTGCTTGAATAATTTGAAATGAATTTTATTTTGCTCTTCTGATTTTTATTTCATAAAATAGCAAGAGTTTAGATATAAATTCTAAAAAACACAAAGAGGTCTTTTGATGACAAAGATTGCCATAATAGGTTCGGGGCCAGCTGGATACACAGCTGCGGTATACTCCGCAAGAGCTCTTTTGGAACCGGTTCTTATCGCCGGCTCTCTTCCCGGAGGTCAGTTGACTCAGACTTCTGACATAGAAAATTATCCCGGCTATCCGGAGCCGATCGGCGGTTTTGAACTTATGAGCTCGTTTCAAAAACAAGCTGAACGTTTCGGCAGTAAAATTCTATTTGATAGCGTGAAAAAAGTACAGTTCAAGGTCGGAGGGCCGCAGAAACTTATCCTCGAAAGCGGAGAAGAAATTGAATCCTCCGCAGTGATAATAGCGACCGGAGCGTCACCGCGCTGGCTTGGACTCGAATCGGAAAAACGGCTTATGGCAAAGGGCGTTTCAGCATGCGCAACTTGTGATGGGGCATTTTTTCGAAACGTCCCAGTCGCAGTGGTTGGCGGAGGAGATACCGCAATGGAGGAAGCAATATTCTTGACACGTTTTGCGTCAAAGGTCTACGTAATCCACAGAAGGGACAAGCTCAGGGCGTCTAAAATAATGGCTGAGCGCGCAATGAAAAATCAGAAGATAGAATTCGTATGGAATTCAGTCGTTTCAGAGGTTCTCGGATTGGACAAGGTTGAAGGCGTTGAAATTAAAAACGTAAATGACGGAAAAAAAAACAAAATCGAAGTCGCCGGATATTTTGCCGCACTGGGACACGAACCGAACACTGCGGTATTCAGAGGTCATTTAAATACCGATACAAACGGATATATCTTGCTGGATGGGGTTTCTTCGAAGACAAATATTGAAGGAGTATTCGCAGCCGGAGATTGCGCCGACAAAACATATCGCCAGGCGATAACCGCCGCCGGCATGGGATGCAAGGCCGCAATTGACGCCGAACGCTGGCTGGAGTCAAGAGATTAATACACATATTCGTGAAAAGTAATTATGAACTATGAAAACAGCTTCCTTGAAATAGCATCAATACTTGCGATCGCAACGGTTTTGGGTATGCTTGGCAGAATTTTGCGCCAGCCTCTGATAATAATGTTTCTCGCCGCTGGAATAATAGCCGGGCCATCGGTACTCGGAATAATAAGCAGTCATCAACAGGTAGAGATATTTGCTCAAATAGGAATAGCCCTGCTTCTTTTTATAGTCGGGCTTCGTCTTGACCTACACTTGATAAGGACTACCGGGGGCGTCGCTCTTGCCACCGGAATAGGGCAGATAGTATTCACATCGATAATAGGTTTTGTGATATGCCTAGTGATGAAGATGTCAGCGATAAATGCCGCCTACGTTTCGGTGGCTCTGACATTTTCCAGCACAATCATAATAGTAAAACTTCTCTCTGACAAGAAGGAAATAGGTTCCCTACATGGCCAGATTTCTCTTGGATTTCTGATAGTACAAGACATAGCCGCGATAATCGCATTAATAGCCTTGACGACTTTCAATGCTAATTCTGGCTCAGGAACCTCGATTTATCTATCTTATTTTTTTGTGGTTGCCAAAGGATTGGGGCTATTTCTATTAGTAATACTCTTGGCAAAATATGTTCTGCCTTGGCTAACATCACGCCTTGCCCAGTCTACAGAACTGCTCTCTCTTTTCGCAGTTTCCTGGGCGGTTATCCTAGGAACATTCGGTGAAATGCTCGGTTTCAGCAAGGAAGTAGGAGCGTTCCTTGCCGGAGTATCTCTTGCATCAACGGAATACCGCGACTCGATAGGCGGACGCCTGGCAGGACTCAGGGATTTTCTGCTACTTTTCTTTTTTATAGATCTCGGCTCACGCCTTGATTGGCACGCAACCGGCTCGCAGTTTTGGCCGGCAATGCTGCTGTCAATATTTGTTCTTGTAGGAAATCCTCTGATTGTAATGGTGATAATGGGCGCAATGGGCTATCGCAGGCGCACCAGTTTCCTTGCGGGGCTAACAGTAGCTCAAATCAGTGAATTCTCCCTTATCGTCGCAGCACTTGGTTTCAATATCGGACACGTAAATGAGGAAACTGTCGGTCTCATAACGCTGGTCGGAGTCGTTACTATTTTCTTTTCAACATACATGATTCTCTACTCGGGACAGCTCTATAATTTCCTTTCTGATTTTTTGCAAATATTTGAAAGGAAAAATAAAAATACCGAATCCGATATGGACAGCATAAAAGGTCATTCATATGTTGACGCAATAGTGCTAGGCATGGGAAATTACGGTTCCGGAATAGCTGAATGCCTGATTCACCGCAACAAATCAATAATGATCGTGGATTTCGACCCTGCTGTCTTGGAAAAATGCAGGAACAGGAAGATACCTGTAATATACGGGGATATGGCAGATCCTGAAATGCATGAACATCTCCCGCTCGACAAATCAAAATGGATAATAAGTTCAGTAAGATCAAGAGAACTCAATCTGGCTCTTATAAATCAGCTAAAAAACCGCAACTACCCCGGAAAGATAGCGTTAACGGCAGTAAACGACAGGGAGGCATTGGAGTTTGAGAATGCTGGAGCAAGCATAGTTTTCAAGCCTTTTGAAGACGCTGCGGAACAGGCAGTGGATTCTCTCGCCTACGCAATGGACTTCTTGCCCAAAAATATTGACTGGCCAGTGAGCTTCAGGGAAATAAGAATAAGAAACGACTCCGCAGTATCGGGTCAAACCATAAAGGACATATCTCTTGGTCAGGCGATAGGCACAAATATCATAGCCCTCACTAGGGCAGGACAATGTCATTACAGCCCGCCTCCGAATTTCAGGATCTATTCCGGCGATCGCCTTGTACTAGTCGGGACTCCTGACGAATTAAAAGACGCGGAACTTATGTTGAACCAATTTGCCGCATCAGACTTGTCACAGAATCAGGATAATTTCGAGATTGCGGAGGTATGTGTCGGGAAAAATTCAGAGATGGCCAACCGCTCCCTGCTGGAGACCGGATTCCGGCAAAAATACAAAGCAACTGTTATAGGCATAAGAAGGGAGGAAAAACAAATAACAAAGATTTCTCCCGCTGAGCGTATAATGCCGGAAGACAAACTTGTAGTGATCGGAACAAGAAAGCTCATAGAGGATTTAAAGAAATCAGAACCATTATAGAAAAGCCGGCTCTGCGAAATTCGCGAAATCCGCTCCAACTGATATTGATGTCAACCCAGTCTCTTGAAGAAAGCTTCCCTGTTCTCAAGTATTTCTACAGAAATCTCAGAGGGTTTAAAAGTTTCCACTGGAAACGATTCAGCCACCATTCTTCTCCCGTGGGACATAGAGCGCATTCCACCTGATGCCATCGACTGCGCCATTATATTACCTATTGCCGTAGCTTCAACTGGACCAGCTATGACATCTCTCCGCATATAGTCTGCTGCGCACTGCATAAGAAACCTGTTCTGACATCCGCCGCCGATTATATGCACCTTTTCGTATTTGGTGGAACAAAGTTTTTCGAGCTCTTGAATTTTGACCCTGAAACACATCGCGAGTGAATCTATCACGCAACGCACTATTGCGGCATCATCAGGAATTTGCCCCTGCCCATTTTCGGTGCAATACTTCTTTATTACTTCCGGCATATTGCACGGACTGAGGAAAACAGGGTTACTCGGGTTCACCATGAAACGCATTCGCTCAGCGGATTCAGCCATCTTAGCCATATCGGAGTATGAATATTTCTTCCCCTCCGAATCCCAGTTGCGCTTGCATTCTTGAAGAAGCCATAAGCCAGTGATGTTGGTCAGAAATCTGATTTTACCGTCAAGTCCACCCTCGTTGGTGTAGTTTGCCTTTCTCGCTTCATCGGATAAGATCGGCTTGTCTATCTCGGTACCAAGCAAAGCCCATGTTCCGCAACTTATATAGGCGAAAGAATCCTCTCCAGCCGCTGGAACGGCGGCAACGGCGGATGCCGTATCATGACTTCCAACATGATAGAAATTCAGACTGTCGCAATTGAGTTCTCTGCGAATTTCGCACGACAAGCTTCCCGCCTTCGAGCAGGGATGCGATACGCTTGGAAAAAGATTCTTAGGCAATCCGAGCTTGGATATAAGTTCCGCATCCCAATCTCTTTTGATTGCGTTGACAAGTCCGCTTGTACTAGCGTGTGTGTATTCGCATGAAACCTTTCCGGTAAACAAGTAAGACAACGCATCGGGCATCATTAAGACTGTCCCATCCATGTCTTCCGGATGCCTTTCTTTGTGGGCGTAGATCTGGAATATGGTATTTAGTATCATGTACTGTATGCCAGTTCTGCGGTAGAGATCCTCAGGAGAAATAATTTTATATACCTTTTCTGGAACTCCCTCCGTGCGCTTGTCTCTGTAATGGTATGGATTTCTTGCGAATTTGCCGTTTGAACGAACTATCGCGTAATCCACGCCCCAAGTATCAATTCCCACTCCGGAGATACCTCCTTCCGTTTGAAGCGCTTTTCTTAGTCCGGACTTAAGCTCGGCGAAGATCGAATCAATATCCCATTGGAGAGTTCCATCTTTTTCCACTGGACCGTTTGGGAAACGATGGGCTTCCGTTATTTCCATCTTTCCATCGCTTATTCTTCCAATCATTGCCCTGCCGCTGGAAGCCCCTAGGTCGAACGCGAGAAAAATCTTTTGCATTATCATTAACTCCTATTTTATTTTTCTTGCTAGCAAGCAGTACTGTAGCCATGGCGGCAATTCCCTCTTCCCTGCCGCAGAAACCAAGTCTCTCAGTCGTTGTAGCCTTTATTGATACTTCAGATATCCCAATACCAAGAGTCTTGGAGATGTTCAGGCGCATCTCTTTGAAATATGCCGACATCTTTGGCGATTCTGCGACAATGACGCTGTCAATATTAGACACTGTCCATTCGGAAAATATTGAATCTGAAAAGACATCCGAAAGAAGGTCAAGGCTATCGGCATTCATGTATGTGGGATCGTTGTTGGGAAATCTTTGCCCTATGTCCCCTGCAGCCAGGGCGCCTAACAAGGCATCCATTATCGCATGGACAAGCACATCGGCGTCGCTGTGCCCGGCCAGTCCTCTCTCCGAAGGGATTTTCACTCCGCCGATTATAAGTGGTCTGCCTTCCGCAAAAGCATGAACGTCAAAACCATTTCCAATTCTGAACATTTAATAAAACTCCCTTAATAAAATGAGATATAACTGTCGGTCACTGCGTTGACCTTCACTTGAAGCTGATAAAATAAAGAACGGAATCTAAAAACCGCATCAACTTGCTGGAAAAACTCAGCTTATTTCCCCGAACGCAAGGATCCATTACCAGGCTTCCACCACGTAGATCACAGCCTGTCTAGCGACTTCCCTGCAAGCCTGCTGCACTCCTCTCCGTCTCGCGATGTTGTTATCGGCAAGAACTTGATACTTCGCTTCTCCCTCGACCTCTCTCAGTTCAACTAACGGTTTAGACCTTCCCGGTATTATCACGGTATATTCTACTTTAACCGCTACGCCGAACTCAGCGGTGGAGAATGTCTGATTTCCATCGAATGACGACGTGCTTGTGGAAGTTGTCTCCACGTCATAAACTCTCGCATAAAGGATACAATCAGCTTCAGAGAGTTCCTTGACTTTCAGAGATCCATCGAACTCGAATTGCTCTGCCAGAGACTGCCTTAACCAAGCGGAAACTTCCGGTTCTATCGTATCATTTTTCACTGTGGCGATTGCTATAGTCTTGACCTGCGGATGCATTATTGATCCAAGATGATATCCACAGGAACTGACCATTGCGCATATGATTAAGACATATAGGCTCCTAAGCAATCCTTTATTCGGGCAGTTGTTTTTCATCTTTGTCCTTTTTATATTTTTCGAGTTCAAGATCCTCGATAGGCAGGAGCCACTTCCCATCGTCACCGTCTGGAACTTCAATAAATTTCTCAAGTTCCTTTGGCATCTGCTGAGGGGTGTAAACCTTGGCGGCATATTCAGGATGTTCTGGCTTTATAGGCGGTTCCTTATATTCCCTGCCCATATCGGAAAGCATTTTTGACGCCTTATCGGCGGTTTCTGTCTTGGGATATTCGGTTATCAAATCGTTGAGGTATCTGGCGGCGGCCTCCTCATTTTCACGCTTCCTGTAGAAATCCGCTATGGCAAACGCCTTCTTCGCGTTTAAAGTATCCGCTGTTTTAAGTTCCTGTCTGGCCCATTCCACTTCTTTGTCATCAGGATAATCCTTGATGATTTTCCTAAGAGCTGCTCTGGCTTTTCTTCCCCAGCTTCCATCTCCATCGCCTCTGGCCGCTTTCTGAAGATATATGTTGGCAAGTTCAAAAGCGGCAAACTTCTCCTCCTGGCTTCCTTTGTGATATTCGGTAATTTCCTCAAAAGTAGCCAAAGCTTCATCGATCTTCCCGCTGTTGATGTACATTATGCCAAGCCTGAACTTGAGTTCAGGTGCAAATTTCGCAAAAGGG